>JANLQZ010000310.1:0-3937 GCA_031368125.1 Betaproteobacteria bacterium | reverse complement strand
CTCGATCGGCGCCACCGAGGTCAGCACCGCCACGCCGGCCAGGTCCACCGACTCCATGGCCGGCGCATCGGCATTACGCACGCCGGCGGCGGCCTTGACATGGGGCAGCACGGACAAATTGGTCTTGCGCAGCACCAGGCCGATGTCCGGGTCGGCCACCAGCAGGCCGGTGCTGTCGACCACGTAGGCCTTGCCCTTGTCGCCGATCTTGATGCGCGAGACCACGTCCCAGATGAACTTGAGGTTGACCTCGGCCACCGTGACCGGGCTGTTCGGCCCGCCAGAGCGCGTGGCCACCGTCATGTAGGGCTCGGTCTCCTTGCGGAAGTACACCGGGCCGAACCAGGGCTGACCGCGTTTGGCATTCAGGAACGCCGGCTCCTGCGAGCGGTCTTTCACCGACGACACGATGTCCATGCCCAGGCGCGACACCGCGATTTGCTCCCGTCCGGTCGCATCGAGCTGCGAGATGTCGGTAACCTCGGGCGCCTGCCGCAGCAGCTTGAGGAACTCGATACGCCGCAACTCGACGTCGCCGGCATCGATCTGCGGCAGCGATGCATACGCGAGTTGTTGCGAGATCTGGCGGATGTATTGCTCGATGCGCGACGAGGCGCCGATGGCTTTCTCGTGCTGCAGGCTGGCCAGGGCCGCGCGGTTCTCCTGGTACGAGAAATACAGACCGATGCCACCCGAGGCCAACAGCGCCACGCTGACCAGCGAGATGATCAGCAGCAGGTATTTGCGGAACAGCCGGCCGCGCAGAATGCCCGGCCTGGCGGCCGGCGGCAGGTCGGTCGGTAGGGCGGCTGTCATTGCCTGCATTCTGCCCGACGCCGCGGCACGGTCGTGCCAGGCGTGCAGCCGCGTTGCTGCGTCATTCAATCACCTCGTCGGCGCGCACCAGCAGCGCGTGCGG
Source organism: Betaproteobacteria bacterium (assembly GCA_031368125.1). Classification (GTDB taxonomy): domain Bacteria; phylum Pseudomonadota; class Gammaproteobacteria; order Burkholderiales; family Burkholderiaceae_C; genus CAISIP01. The sequence goes on along the minus strand of JANLQZ010000310.1, from coordinate 3,018 downwards.
GACCGCGATGCCCATCGCCTTGGCAGTCTTCAGGTTGATGACCAGTTCGAACTTGGTCGGTTGCTCGACTGCGATGTCGGCCGGCTTCGTGCCCTTGAGCACCTTGTCCACCAAGCGGGCCGAACGGCGGATCTGATCGGCAATCGACGAGCCATAACTGAACAATGCGCCAGCCTCGGCCAGGTTACTTTGTTGGCCGACAACCGGCACCCGTGTACGACTGGCCTGCTCGATCAGACGACCTCGCAGATTCGAGGTGATCGCCGATTGCGTCAGGATTGCATCCACGCCCTGCGCCAGCAGTCTGGCAACGACCTGGTCGAACTCCACCGGGTTCGACGTTTCACCGGCAACAATCGTCAGGCCGAGTTCAGTTGACGCGGACGCCAGTGCGTCGCGGGCAAGCGCAGTGTCAGGATCGGTGGGGTCGCCCAGAAACCCGAAGCGCCGGGCAGCAGGCAGGAATTCGCGCAGCAGCTGGGCACGTTTGGGCGCGAGCGAATCGATGTAGGTGACAAGTCCGGTCACGTTGCCGCCCGGACGCGCCAAGCTCGCCACCAGCCCCGCGCGCACCGGGTCGCTGCCGGAGGCGAACACGATCGGAATGTTGCGTGTTGCCTGCCGCGCCGCCACGGCGGCGATCAACGGCGGCGCATAGACCAGCTCGGGCTTGCGCGCCACCAACTCAACCGCAAGCCGGGGCAGGTCCTGCTGCCAGTCGTCGGCATAGACCCGGTCGTAAACCATGTTCTGCCCTTCGATCCAGCCGATCGCGCGCATCTCGTCGAAGAACGGCTTGAGGATGACCTCCTCCTTCGCGCGGGTGCTGGGCATGAGCACACCGATGCGGCGCGGGCCGGTGGCGGGTGTCTGGGCGCGCAGCGATGCCGGGTTGCCGGTCAATGTCACGCTGAGCGCGGGCACGAGCAGTCGTCGCGTGTGCATTTGGGCGTTCCTTCGGGTTGCGGTCATTCGATCACCTCATCGGCAACGCCGCCGTGCCTGCCTCTGGATGATGCCATTGGTCAGGCATCGACCCGCGCACCTGGTGCAGTCCTGCCAAGGGTCTGCCTTGCGGGATGGAGGCAAGCAGCCCGGCGCATCGCATCGATCCCGAAAGCATCGATCCCGAGCATCGATCCCGAGCTTGACATATTGATGCGCCTTGGGCATGATTTGATGCATGCGCACCACCGTCCGGCTCGACGAGCACCTGCTCTGTGCGGCCAAGAAACATGCTGCCGAGTCGGGCAAGACACTGACTGCCGTGCTGGAACAGGCGTTGCGCGAATCACTCGCGCGGCGCAACGTGCCAGCCAAACGCGGGCGGTTGCGGTTGAAGACGTTTCACGGCGATGGCGTGTGTGCCGGGGTGGACCTGGACGACAGCGCGTCCCTGCTGGACGTGATGGGCGCGTGACATGGTGCTGCCGGATGTGAACGTGCTGGTATACGCGCACCGGGAGGACTCGCCGCACCACGCTGGCTGCCGAAAATGGGTTGAGGCGGTCGTCAACGGAAACGAGTCCTATGGCCTGTCCGAGTTGGTGTTGAGTGGCTTCGTGCGAGTCGTCACCCACCCCAAGGTCTTCACCCGGCCGAGCCCATTGGCCGACGCGCTCGAATTCACCGAACAACTGCGCGGCGGGCCGAACTGCATACCCGTCGCGCCGGGGCGCAGGCATTGGGAGATCTTTCGCGCGCTGTGCGTCGAGGCCGGCGCCAGGGGCAATCTCGTGCCCGATGCCTACCTGGCCGCCATGGCCATCGAGGCCGGCTGTGAGTGGGTCACCACCGATCACGACTTCAGCCGTTTCAAAGGCCTGCGCTGGCGGCACCCGTTGCGGTAGTCCGCCAGCCCGGATGCGGTGGACAGTGGGCGCGGGTTGGTCGTCGTCAGCCAACCTGAAACCTGCCAAAATCCGCCCATGCGTCCCTCCCAGGCACTGGCCTCCAAGCGCGGGGAGATCGTCGCGCTGGCAGCAGCGCGCGGTGCAACCCGCATGCGCGTATTCGGCTCGGTGGCAAACGGTCTTGACCACGAGGGCAGCGACATCGACCTGCTGGTGGACCTGCCCGACGGTACATCATTGCTTCGCATCGTGGGCCTGCAACTGGACATCGAGGACACCCTTGGTGTGAAGGTCGACCTGTGCACCGAGCGTGAACTGCATCCGGACCTGAAACAACGCATCCTGGCGCAAGCACGGCCACCATGATGATGGTGCAAGATTTGCCCGAGCTTCGCGCCAACGTTCAACGGATAGTCGACAACACGTGCAGCACGAAAAGCTGTCCTTGCAGTTTGGCGCGAGGTTGCTACCGGGTAAGGGGGCGAGCTGGTCGTGATCATTGAATCACCTCGTCCGCGCGCAGCACTGGCCGTCGGATATACATGGCAACGGGTGCCACTCCACTGTTTCGCAGGCGCTTTGGACGACCCGTCGGCTGGTAATCGCCAATACGCCGCGCGGCTGGAAATCCGTATACTGAAAGCTGGTAGCTGGCGACGGCGCGAATGAGGAACCGGCCACCCCGTCTCAAGCTTTGCTTGCGCGTGAACTTCCGGGGGTTGCCATGAATTACCGCGACATCATCACCATCGAAGCTGGCAAGCGTGGTGGCAAGCCCTGCATTCGCGGCCTGCGCATCACCGTATACGAGGTGCTCGAATACCTCGCCTCCGGCATGACAAGCGCCGACATCCTGAACGACTTTCCAGACCTCACTGCCGCTGACATTCAGGCTTGCCTGGCCTACGCGGCAGACCGCGAACGTCTTCAGCTTACGCTCACAGCGTGAAGCTCTTGTTCGACCAGAACCTTGCGCCTGCGCTGGCCAAGCGGCTGGCTGATGTGTTTCCCGATTCAATACATGTGCGTGAGGCCGCTCTAGAGCGCGCCGATGATGACCAGATCTGGCGTTTTGCGCTGGAACATGGGCTGGCCATCGTGACCAAGGGCTCGGATTTTCAGGAGCGTGGTCAGATCGTGGCCACCGCTCCGCGTATCGTTTGGA
>JANLQZ010000291.1:0-2579 GCA_031368125.1 Betaproteobacteria bacterium | reverse complement strand
GGGTAGTGATGGGCTCAAGAATGCCATTTGCCTGCTACCACCGAAATCTGAAAGCGCGGTATTCTTCGATGACGTCGAATACCAGGCTTCCCTGGTCACGTTCCGTGCCGTGAATGATTCCAAAGTAGGGGTCCAGGCCGGTGCCATCGCGCCTGTGGAACGAGTAGATCGCGCGTTACCACTATCTGGGCTACACGCCCCTGTCAGGTAGCCAGATACGTTACAACATCTTCGCCGGGGAGCAACTGGTGGCGCTGATCAGCTTTGGGGCGAGTGCCTGGAAGCTGGCCCAACGCGAGCGCTTCATCGGCTGGCAAGAGCCCCAGCGACTCAAGAATCTGCAACTCGTCGTCAATAACGCCCGTTTCCTGATCCTGCCCTGGATTCAGTCCAAAGGGCTCGCCTCAAAAATACTGTCCCGGGCTGCCCGCCAGTTGCCTGAGGATTGGCTCAAGCGCTACGGATTTCGCCCTGTGTTGCTGGAGACCTTCGTTGAGTTCGAGCGTCACCGTGGCACCTGCTACAAGGCAGCCAATTGGATCAACGTTGGTCAGACCACCGGGCGTGGAAAGAAATCCTCCAGCCACCGACCACTTATCCCCGTCAAGGACATCTGGCTGTACCCACTACGCAAGAACTTCGCCAGCGTCCTGTGCTCGTAGCAGACTACGGGTTCACCGAATGTTTACGAGCAGCGCGAGTCAATGCCCCCAAGTGCTTGAAAACATGGTGGTTTTGATGAGTAGCAAAACCGGGATTCAAGCCAGATGTCGAAAATTGGTCGGATGAATCCCCGCCAGCCGAGCCGGGCACCTGCAAGCAAGTGCTGTTTGGAACGGTCTGGTCGATTGCGCGTGGGTTTTTGAGTCCGGAAACAGGGTTTCGACCGTGCGACTTAATACCAGATGCTCTGGTGTACCCGTCCATTGCGTCGAGGCATGGCGGGTAGTTGACGCGACGCACTACCATGTATAAACTGCGTCTAAACATTCGAGAGGAAGCCCATCATGGCTGAAGCGGTTCTGGACATCAAGCAATGGGGCAACAGCCTCGGGGTGCGCCTTCCCGCCGCCATTGCGCGCGCGGCGCATCTGCGGGTTGACCAGCGCGTGCGCATTTCGGTCGAGCAGGGCCAGGTCATCATCACTCCTCTGGCTGATGCGCCGCTCACGCTGGACCAGCGGCTAGCCCTGTTCGACCCGGCGCGCCACGGTGGTGAAGCGATGACGACAGATGCTGCCCTCGGGGCAGAGCGGTGGTAACAGCCCGGGAACCGGCACCGCTCTGGCGCGCGCGATGGGTGCCGGAGCGCCAGGCCATCATCTGGATCGACTGCAGCCCCCACATCGGGCGGGAAATGCGCGACGTTCACCCGTTTCTGGTTCTTTCGCCACGCGCCTTCAACGAACGAACCTCGCTGGTCATCGGCCTGCCGATGAGCACCGCACAATATAACGCCGACAACCCTTTCGCGGTGGCTGCCGGCGTGGCTTCGGGGCGAAAGGCAGGGCAGACCAGCTATGTGCTGTGCCACCAGCCCAAGTCTTTCGACTGGCGGCTGCGTGGGGCCAAGGCGCATCCGACGGGCACATTGCCGGATGCCGCCTTTCGGCAGGTGTGTGAATGCCTGAACCAGATCATTCAACTCGGAGCCTGACTTGCTCATGACAAGCGCCCGCCCCCTGCAAACCCATCTTGTTGACGACTACCAGCGCGACGGCGCCGTCGTGCTGCGCGCGGTGCTGACGCCCTCCGAAGTCCGGCGCCTGACCGAGGGCATCGAACACAACCTGGCCAATCCCAGTGCGCTGTGCACGGTAGCCAGCCAGCCTGACGACCCGGGCCGGTTCGTCGAGGACTTCTGCACCTGGCAACACAACGCGGCATACCGCGAGATCCTGTGCCGGTCCGCGTTGCCGCACGTGGCGGCGCAGTTGATGCGAAGCACGCTGGTGCGCCTGTACCACGACCACCTGCTGGTGAAGGAGGCCGGCACCCGCCAGCCCACGCCATGGCACCAGGACCAGCCGTATTACAACGTCAGCGGACGGCAGAATGTGAGCTTCTGGATTCCGGTCGACCCGGTGCCGCTGGCCAGCACGCTGCGTTTCGTGGCCGGGTCCCATGCCGGCACCTGGTACATGCCGCGCACGTTTCGCGACCAGCAGGCGAAATGGTTTCCCGATGGCAGCCTGGCGGAGTTGCCGCCGATCGACGCCGAGCCGCAGCGTTTCCGGCAACTGGCCTGGGCGCTGGAGCCCGGCGACGCGGTGGCGTTCCACATGCTCGCGCTGCACGCCAGCAGCGGCGTTGGCGCGCTCGCGCGCCGGCGCGTGTTCTCGGCCCGTTACCTGGGCGACGATGCGCGCCACGCGTTGCGGCCGTGGCGCACCTCGCCGCCGTTCCCGGGACTGGCGCAGCGCGTGGACGACGGCGCCGCGATGGACGACGCGTTGTTCCCGCTGGTGTGGCCGGCGATCTGAGCTCTTATGTACGCGGCGGTGGCGCGCATTTCGGTGCTCAACCTGTTCCTGGCCGGCATTGTTCCCGGCCTGTTGCTGGGTTTGGCGTGCGCGCTG
>JANLQZ010000027.1:0-1554 GCA_031368125.1 Betaproteobacteria bacterium | reverse complement strand
GGTTATTTCCCGGCGGTGCTGGCCGATTTGACCGCGCGCGCCCAGGTTGGCAAGGCGGTGGCCTTTTCGCACCAGCGGCTGTACGAGGGTGAATACGTCTGTGTGATGCGCCGCGACCACCCGTTGGCAAAAGGCCCGTTGACGCTGAACCGTTTTTGCGCGGCACGGCACCTGCTGGTGAGTTTCAGCGGGCGTCCGTTTGGTTTCATCGACGAGGCGCTGGCGCTGCTGGGGCGCGAGCGCCGGGTGGTGCTCACGGTGAACCAGTTCTTCACGGCCGCGCGGGTGGTCGCCAATTCAAACCTGCTGACCGTTTTGCCGCGCCACTTCGTGGCTGTCACCGGCATCGCCGATGCACTGGTGCTGCGCGACTTGCCGTTTGCCGTTCCGACGGTGCACGTGGATGCGTTGTGGCACCACCGGCAAGAGCAGAGCAGCGCACACCGGTGGCTGCGCCAGGCGATCGAACGCTCGGCCAGGAGCGGCGGCCCGGCGCTCGGCCACCCGCCATCGCCATGAAGATACAGCTGCTTTCGGACCTGCACCTCGAGGTCCACCCCCATCTCGCACCGCCACCGGCTGCCGGGGCGGATGTACTGGTGCTCGCCGGCGACATCGGGTCCTACCAGCGCGGATCGATGCTGACGGACGCCGACTTCGGGCTGGCGCGGTTTTCCCCGCGGCACGGCTGGCCGACACCGGTGTTGTTCCTGCCAGGCAACCACGAGTACGACATGCTCGACTTCGACGCCACCCATGAGCGGCTACGCGAAACCTGTGAGCGCCTCGGCTTGCTGTGGCTCGAGCGCGAGGTCGTTGTGTTGCACGGCGTTCGATTCGTGGGCACCACTTTATGGAGCGATTTCGATGCCCTCGGACCGGCCGCGAACGACGCGGGCGCCACACTGGGGCAGCTGCTCACGAGCCGCGAAAAGGCGTTCCGAGCCGCGAACTTCTACCTGCGCAAGACCGGTGGCACGCGCCATGGCGCGCCCCTGCTGGCGCCACAGGTGCGGGATCTTGCGCTGGTCTGCCAGCACTGGCTGCGCGAAGCGCTGGTGGCGCCACACGATGGCACCACCGTGGTGGTGACGCACTTTGCGCCCAGCCTGCGCAGCGCCGATCCGCGCTACGGCCTGACGCCGGGCACCGCAGGTTTTTGCAACGCGCTGGACGAATTGCTCCCGTGCGCCAGCTTCTGGCTCCATGGACACCTGCATGCACCGAGCGATTACCTGCACCGGGGCTGTCGCGTGGTAGCCAACCCGCTTGGTTACGCGCGCAAGAATGAACAGAATGGCTTCCGGCCCGACATGCTGGTCGACACGGCGCCCTGAGGACGGGCCCAGCTCGGATTGACGTGGGTCAAACCGCTGGCACGCCTGCAGACTAAACTGCCTTGTCCCAAGCAATGGAGCACGCACATGAAAATCCTACTTGCTGTCGACGGCAGCCCCTACACCAAGAAAATGCTGGCCTACCTCGTGACCCACGACGACGTGTTCACCACCGCCAGCGAATACACCGTGCTGACCGCCCATCCGGCGTTGCCGC
>JANLQZ010000250.1:0-3453 GCA_031368125.1 Betaproteobacteria bacterium | reverse complement strand
TTGCGCCAACTCAAGCGCAGCCAGGCCGGCACACCGGTCCCACGCATCGTCTTCACCAAAGGCGGCGGTCCGTGGCTCGAGGAAATGGCGCAACTCGACTGCGAAGTGCTGGGGCTGGACTGGGCCGTGAACCTGGCCCGGGCACGTGCATTGGTGGGCGGGCAGGCAGCCGGCCCGGGCAAGGCCCTGCAGGGCAACATCGACCCGAATGTGCTGTTCGCCGATCCCCGGCAGATTGCCGCCGAGGTGGACCGCGTGCTGCAGAGTTTTGGCGCGCCGCACGTCGCGCCCGCCGGCGACCCCGACCAGCCGGGGCCGACGCATATTTTCAATCTTGGCCACGGCATCAGCCAGCACACTCCGCCTGAAAACGTAGCAGCACTCGTAGCAGCCGTGCATGCGGGCTCGCGGCGGCTGCGCTGGCAATCGAATTCGTGCGGAACGTCTACCACCAAATTCGACCATTCAGGTTGGTGACTCCTGACTTATGCACAAAATTTTTGTTGCACCGCGCAACCGCCCGGCCGGTGGATTGGGCTTTGCTACAAAACCAGTAGCTATTCCAAGTCGTTGATTCATATGGATATTGGGTCCTTGCCCTTTTGACAGGCAATCCAGCGAAAGGGTTGATTTGCAAGGCTTTGGCGGCCATGATGGGCAGATATCAACAAAGTTATCCACAGAATTATTGGATGGCGCCTAAAGTGCTTACGGATCAAGCACTTAAGCGGTCTTTCACAAGTTCACATCAACAAATCGACCCAACTCGACTGCGCCGATGAGCCACCTGATTTCGGTCCTGGTCCAGACTCCGGCCCACAGCCGACTGGCCGCGCCACTGACCTATCGAAGTGAGTTGCTACTGCCGCCGGGAAGCCTCGTGCGCGTGCCGTTGGGCCGACGCGAAACTCTGGGTGTGGTTTGGGACACCGCGCCGAGCGCCGGTGGCCTTGACATCGGGCACGAAAAACTGCGGCCGGTCACGGCCGCGCTGAGCGGCCTGCCGGCGCTCAACCCGGCCTGGCGCAAACTGGTGGGGTTTGCCGCCAGTTATTACCAGCGCTCGCTGGGCGAGGTGGCGCTGGCAGCGCTGCCGCCCCAATTGCGCGACCTGAGCGAGCGCCAATTGCAACGCCGCCTGCAGCGTGCCGCCGAGCCGGCCAGCGTCGGCGCAGTGCGGGCCCCACCGGCGGCCGAGGCGGTCCACCTCAGTGCCGAACAGGCGGCCACGCTGGCGCGTTTCCACGGCGCCAGCGGCACATTCCTGCTGTTTGGCGCCACCGGCAGCGGCAAGACCGAGATCTACCTGCATTGCGTGCAGGAGTTGCTGCTGCGCGACCCCGGCGCGCAGGCGATCGTGATGGTGCCCGAGATCAACCTCACACCGCAACTGCAGGCCCGCTTCATGGCGCGCTTCGGCCCGCTGTTCGGTGAACAGGCCGTGGTATCCCTGCACAGCGGCATGACCAACCCGCAGCGACTCAAGAGCTGGCTGGCTGCGCACAGCGGGCTGGCGCGTGTCGTGCTCGGCACCCGCATGGCGGTGTTCGCGTCGGTACCGCGCCTGCAACTGATCGTGGTCGACGAAGAACACGACCCCAGCTACAAGCAGCAGGAAGGCGCCCGGTATTCTGCGCGCGACCTGGCGGTCTACCGGGGCCAGTTGGAAGGCGCCAAGGTGATCCTCGGTTCGGCTACGCCGTCGTTGGAGAGCTGGCACCACAGCCGCGCCGCCGAAGCCGGCGGGCGTTACCTGCGCCTGGAGATGCCCAGCCGTATCGGCGCCCATGCGCAGTTGCCCCTGGTGCGGCGCGTGGACATGAACCACCAGCCGAAACGGGCGGTGTTTTCACCGCCGCTGCTCGACGCCATCCGCCAGCGTATTGCGGCCGGTGAGCAAAGCCTGGTGTTCCTGAACCGGCGCGGTTATGCACCGGTGCTGCAATGCACCGCCTGCGACTGGAAAAGCGCGTGCCCGCATTGCAGCGCCTACCGGGTGTTCCACAAGATCGACCGCACGCTGCGTTGCCACCACTGCGGTTTCGCCGAGCCGGTGCCGCGCGCCTGCCCGGAGTGCGGCAACATGGACATCGCACCGATGGGGCGCGGCACCGAGCGGCTGCAGGAGCACCTGGCCGAACTGCTGGCCGACGTGCGCCGGCCTGATTCGGTCACATCCGACTGCCCGCATGGCGAGCCGGTGCACATCGCCCGCATCGACGCCGACAGCACGCGCCTGAGCGGCAGCCTGCAACAGCAACTGGCGCAGGTCCATTCGGGCGCAGTCGACGTGCTGGTGGGGACCCAGATGGTCGCCAAGGGCCACGATTTCCGGCGCATCACGCTGGTGGCGGCGATCAATCCCGACGGCGCGCTCTTTTCCAGCGATTTCCGCGCGCCCGAACGCCTGTTCAGCCTGTTGATGCAGGCCGCCGGGCGCGCCGGGCGCGACGCCGACATCAGCGGCCAGAGCGAGATGTGGATCCAGACCTTCCATCCGGGCCACCCGCTGTTCGAGGCGCTCAAGCGCCATGACTACCCGGCCTTCGCGGCGCGCCAGCTGCAGGAGCGCGAAAGCGCCGGCCTGCCGCCGTTCAGCTTCCAGGCGCTGCTGCGCGCCGAGGCCCGCACGCAGGCGGTGGCGCAGGGTTTCCTGGCGGCGGCCAGCGCGGCCGCACAACAAGAGCTGGGGCATCTGCGCGGTTTCGGGCTGATCACCCTGTACCCGGCGGTACCGATGGGCATGCAGCGCGTCGCGAACGTGGAACGGGCGCAGATGCTGGTGGAGAGCCCGTCACGCGCGGCGCTGCAGAACTTCCTGGGTGGCTGGCACGCGGTGCTGCACGCCACGCGCCAGGGCGACGCCGGCCGCGGCCTGCTGCGCTGGGCGGTCGACGTGGACCCGCTGGCGATCTGAGAGCGTGAGAGGCAATCCAATGCACCCCTGCCTCAGGCTGGCGCGATGCCTGGCGCGTGGGTGGACAGGAAGGCATCGAACTGCGCCACCGGCATCGGGCGGCCGATCAGGTACCCCTGGCAATAGGCGCAACCATGTTCGGCCAGAAAGGCGCGCTGGCCGAGCGTCTCGACGCCCTCGGCGATCACGTCCAGGCCCAGGCTCTGCCCCAGCGCGACGATGGTCCTGGCGATGGCAGCATCGTTGGGGTCGGTCAACACGTCGCGCACAAATGACTGGTCGATCTTGAGCTGGTCGAGCGGCAGGCGCTTGAGGTAACTGAGCGACGAATAACCGGTGCCGAAATCGTCCAGCGAAAAGCCCACCCCGTGCGCCTTCAGGCGCGTCATCTTGTCGATGATCTCCTCCAGGTCGTAGGCGAACATGCTCTCGGTGATCTCGAGCTTGAGCCGGCGCGCGTCGGCACCCGAGCCGCGCAGGGCGGCGACCACCTGGTCCACGAAATCGGCCTGCCGGAACTGGTGCACGCTGACATT
>JANLQZ010000173.1:0-2003 GCA_031368125.1 Betaproteobacteria bacterium | reverse complement strand
CAACGGCCTGGCCGTGTTGTCCACCGGCGGCGCCCCGGTCACGGTGCCCGCCAACGCGGAGCTGGCGATCGGCCAGGACGGAACACTCAGCGCGAAGCTGCCGGGCCAAAGCCCGTCGGCAATCGGACGGATCAAGCTGGCGACCCCGACCACAGACGAGCCGCTCAGGCGCGGCGACGACGGCCTGTTCCGTGCTGCGTCCGGCGACCCGTTGCCGAACGACGCCAGCGCCAGGATGCAGGTCGGCGTACTGGAAGGCTCCAACGTCAATCCGATCGAGACCATGGTCGGCATGATCCAGACCGCGCGCCAGTTCGAGGTGCAGATGCGCCTGCTGCAGACCGCCGAATCGAACGACCGCTCGGCCGGCCAGTTGCTGGGCCTGCAGGGATGAACATGAACGACGAACAGCTTCCCGCTCACCCTGAGCCGGTCGTCGGGCCGGTCGTCAGGCCGATCCACCCGTCCAGCGTCAACGGCAATATGCGTCGCACCGCCCCAATTTCTTGCCACAGGACACCAACATGATCAACTCGCTCTGGATCTCCAAAACCGGCATGGAAGCCCAGCAGATGCAGCTGGACGTGATCGCGCACAACCTGGCCAACGTGTCGACCACCGGTTACAAGCGCGCCAATGCGGTGTTCGAAGACCTGATGTACCAGAACCTGCGTCAGGTCGGCTCCAGCACCACCGAGCAGTCGCAGTTGCCTACCGGGCTGCACCTGGGGCTCGGTGTGCGTACCGTGGCCACCAGCCGCAATTTCGCGCAGGGCACGGTGCAGCAGACCGGCAACAACCTCGACGTCGCGATCCAGGGCAGCGGCTTCTTCCAGATCACGATGCCCGACGGCAGCACCCACTACACCCGCGACGGCTCGTTCCAGGTCGACAGCCAGGGGCGGCTGGTGACGGCCAGCGGCTTGCCGGTGGCCAGCGGCGTGACCGTTCCCGCCAACGCGAAGAACGTCACGATCGCCGTCAACGGCACCGTCACGGCGTCGATACCGGGCAGCACCTCGCCGCAATCGATCGGCACCATCGCCATGGCCAGCTTTCTCAATCCGGCCGGACTCGAACCGCAGGGCCAGAACCTGTTCGCCGAGAGTGTCGCCTCGGGACAACCCAGTACCGGCACGCCCGGCTCCAGCGGCCTGGGAACACTGACGCAGGGTTTTCTGGAGACCTCCAACGTCAACGTGGTGCAGGAGCTGATCTCAATGATCCAGACCCAGCGCGCCTACGAGATGAACTCCAAGGCGATCCAGACCTCGGACCAGATGCTGCAGAAGCTGGGGCAGCTTTGATGCCGGCACTGCGCGCCCTGTATCACGTTGCCGGTGCAGTGCTCGTGGCCGCACTGTGCAGCGCCTGCGAGTCGCTGCCGCAAAAGGTACAAGTCGACTTCGCCCCGCTGCCACCTGCCCGGGTCGGCGCCGGCACTGCGGCGCCAGCGCGGCCGGCCACCGGCAGCCTGTTCCAGACCGCCAGCTACCGCCCGTCGTTCGAGGACCGGCGCGCCCGCATGGTGGGCGACACGCTCACGATACAGATCATCGAGAACGTCAGCGCCAGCCAGAAATCCTCCTCCACCGCCAACCGCACCAGTTCGATGGACGCTGGCGTCACGGCGTTTCCGGGCGCCGCCGCCTCGCTGCTGCCCAAGCTCTCGGTCGGCACGTCGTCGGCCAACGACTTCTCCGGGGAAGGCGCCACCGCCAGCGCGAACACCTTCTCGGGTTCGATAACCGCCACCGTGGTCGAAGTGCTGCCCAACGGGCACCTCGTGGTTGCCGGCGAAAAACAGATTGGTGTGAACCAGAACGTCGACGTGTTGCGCTTTTCGGGCACGGTCGACCCGCGCGTGGTCCAGCCGGGCAGCTTCGTCAGTTCGACCCAGGTCGCCAACGCACGTATCGAGTCCCGCGGCCGCGGCGCCCAGGCCGAGGCCCAGACGGTCGGCATACTGGCCCGTTTTTTCATGGCGCTGCTGCCGTTCTGAG
>JANLQZ010000165.1:0-3198 GCA_031368125.1 Betaproteobacteria bacterium | reverse complement strand
CCGGCCACCGGTTCGAACCCGAGGTGGCGGGCGCACAATGGCGTCCTTCCAGGCAACGAAACCCCGCCAAGGCAATTAGCGGGGCCGTCTTGTGTCAGCTTCCAAATCCTCCCTCACTGCGCTCACCGTGGGCGCCATCGGTGTCGTCTACGGCGACATCGGCACCAGCGTCCTGTACGCGCTCAAGGAAGTCTTCAACAGCGGCCACGTTCCGTTCACGCCGGCCAATATCTACGGCATCCTGTCGATCTTCTTCTGGACCCTGACCAGCATCGTGTCGGTGAAATACGTGGTGCTGGTGCTGCGCGCCGACAACAACGGCGAAGGCGGACTGGTGGCGATGTTGGCGCTGGCTTCGCAGGCGGTCAAAGGCAGCCCACGGCTGCGCGGGGTGTTGCTGCTGGTCGGCATTTTCGGTACCGCGCTGTTCTACGGCGACGGGGTCATCACGCCGGCGATCTCGGTGCTGTCCGCGGTCGAGGGTCTGGAGGTGGTATCACCCGCGTTCAAGACCTACGTGGTGCCGCTGACGCTGGTGGTCCTGTTCTTTCTGTTCGCGGTGCAAAAGCGCGGTACCACCGGCATCGGCAAATTCTTCGGCCCGATCACGCTGGTCTGGTTTTTCGTCATCTCCCTGCTGGGGGTGATGCACATCGCCACCAACCCGGCCGTCCTCAAGGCCATCAGCCCGCACTATGCACTGGGGTTCATGTTCACCAATCCGGGCATCACGTTCATCATCCTGGGGGCCGTGGTGTTGTGCGTCACCGGCGCCGAGGCGCTGTATGCCGACCTCGGGCATTTCGGCAAGAAACCGATCCGGCTGGCCTGGTTTTCGGTCGTGATGCCTGCGCTGACGCTGAACTATTTCGGACAGGGCGCGCTGCTGCTCAAGACGCCCGAAGCGGTCAAGAACCCGTTCTACCTGATGGCGCCCGACTGGGCCTTGATCCCGCTGGTGGTGCTGGCCACCATGGCCACCGTGATCGCCTCGCAGGCGTTGATCTCGGGCGCCTTCAGTGTCACCAAGCAGGTGATCCAGCTCGGTTACCTGCCGCGCCTGAACATCCAGCACACCAGCGTGCGCGACACCGGGCAGATCTACATACCGCTGGTCAACTGGGGCCTGTTTGCCACCATCGTGCTGGCGGTCGTGATGTTCCGCTCGTCCAGCAACCTGGCGGCCGCGTACGGCATTGCGGTCTGTACCGACATGCTGATCACCACCATCCTGACCTTCTATGTCATACGCTACAAGTGGAACTACCCGCTGCTGCTGTGCCTGGCCTCGACCGGCTGGTTCTTCCTGGTGGACTTCGCATTTTTTGCCTCCAACATGATGAAGCTGTTCGAGGGTGGATGGTTCCCGCTCATGATCGGCGGCCTGATCTTCACCCTGATGATCACCTGGAAAGATGGCCGGCGGCTGCTCAACGAGAAACTGCGCGCCGACGCCATCGACCTGGGCAGTTTCCTCGAGGCGGTATTTGTCAGCCCGCCGGTGCGGGTCGAGGGCACGGCCGTGTTCCTGACCGCCGAGCCGGGAACCGTGCCCAATGCGATGTTGCACAACCTCAAACACAACAAGGTGCTGCACGAGAACAACCTGTTTGTCACGGTGCGCAACCACGAGGTGCCCTGGATCGGTCTGGACAAACGGCTGGCGATCGAATCGCTGGGCCACCAATGCTGGCAGGTGGTGATCCATTACGGTTTCAAGAACGATCCCGATGTGCCCAAGGCGCTGCAGCAGATCAAGGGCCGCGGCTGCGAACTCGAAGACATGACGACCAGTTATTTCCTGTCGCGCGACACGGTCGTCCCGGCCATCGGCAGCGGCATGTCGCAGTGGCGCGAGAAGCTGTTCGCGCAGATGCACCACAACGCCAGCGCCGCCGCCGACTTCCTCAACCTGCCCAACAACGCCGTGGTGGAGCTGGGTTCGAAGATCGAAATCTGAGCGGCCGTGGCGACCGACAGGCTTGGCAACCCATGGCAGAGGGGGCGTCGTGAAATACGAAACCGTCAAAAGCCAACACAATCGCGGCATGCGTTTATCGACCGACTTCAGCATCTCGACATTGACCGCGGGTTTTGTCGCGGTCCTGGTGGGCTTCACCAGTTCGGTGGCGATCGTGTTCCAGGCCGCGCTGGCGTTCGGCGCGACACCGGCCCAGACTTCATCCTGGATGTGGGCGCTGGGCCTGGGCATGGGCCTGTGCACCCTGGTTCCGTCCTGGTGGCTGCGCAAGCCGGTCATGGTCGCCTGGTCCACGCCCGGTGCGGCGGTGCTCGCCACGGCCGGACTGGCCGGCGGTTTCACGATGGCCGACGCCACCGGCGCGTTCATCGCCTGCGCGGCGCTGATCACGCTGTTCGGCGTCACCGGCTGGTTCGAAAAGATCATGAACCGCATCCCGGTGCCGATCGCGTCCGCGCTGCTGGCCGGGGTGCTGGCCCGATTCGGCCTGCAGGCCTTCGTTGCGGCGCAGACCGCGCTGGTGCTGGTGTTGCTCATGCTGGGCAGTTATCTGCTGGCCCGGCGCTTCGTGCCGCGTTATGCAGTGGTGCTGACTCTCGCGGTGGCGATCGCCTATGTGGCGGCGCGCGGGCAGCTCACGCCGTTCGGCGTCGGGCTGGGCCTGGCGTCACCGGTCTTTACGGCACCGAACTTCAGCTGGAGTGCCATCGTGAGCCTGGCGATCCCCTTGTTCGTGGTGACGATGGCGTCGCAAAACCTGCCCGGCGTGGCCGCCATCCGGGCCGCCGGTTACGCCGGCGCCGATGGCATCCCGATCTCCCGCATCATCACGCTCACCGGCCTGGCGACATTGGTGCTGGCGCCTTTCGGCGCCTTCGCACTCAACCTCAGCGCCATCACGGCGGCCATCTGCATGGGGCGCGAGGCGCACGAGGAGCGCGACAAACGCTATACCGCCGCCATGGCCTGCGGCGCCATCTACGTACTGATCGGAGTCTTCGGCGCCGCCATCACCGGCGTGCTGAGCGCATTTCCCGGGGAACTGGTGGCGGCCATTGCCGGCCTGGCGCTGCTGGGCACGATCGGCAATGGGCTGGCCACGGCGCTGCAGGACGATACACACCGCGAGGCCGCGGCGATCACCTTTCTGGTCACGCTCAGCGGCGTCGTCATCGGCGGCGTCGGTTCTGCGTTCTGGGGCGTGGCGGCCGGTGCGG
>JANLQZ010000138.1:0-5954 GCA_031368125.1 Betaproteobacteria bacterium | reverse complement strand
GGCCGAATTCGACGTCGGCTGGTTCGAGGAGGCGCTCAAACCCGACGCGATCGACGACTTCTGCCACCTGCGCCGCGCCAGCCCGGTGCCGATCGCCGGCGGCGAAGTGCTGACCCGGCGCCAGGCCTTCCTGCCCTGGCTCTCGCGCGGTGCGTTCGACATCGTGCAACCCGACGTGACCAAGGTCGGCGGCATCAGCGAGCAACGCCGCATCGCCTGGATGGCGCACGACTTCGGCGTCAAGACCATCGGCCACGGCTGGAACACCGCGCTGGGTGTTGCGGCCGACCTGCAGCTCGCCAGTGCTTTTCCCGACACTGACCTGGTCGAGTTCATCGGTGGCAGCCCGTATGTGGACGGCATCCTGCAGCAACCGTTCAGACTCGACGCCGAGGGCTACCTGCATATTCCCGACCTGCCGGGACTCGGCGTCGAGCTCGACCCCGAAAAGGTGGCGCGTTACACGCCGGACGCAGCCGCGCTGTTCGCCGGCTGACGCCGGCCGCGTGCCGGCCGGGCGGGGACGGGCGGGCGAGTGGATCGGCGGGTGCCGCGCGTGTGTTTGGCGCCACGGCGCGAAGTTATTGTTCAACACGACGGAGTTGCCATGCCTGCACTGTTCTCGCTCGAAGGTCGGGTCGCGCTGGTCACGGGTGCCTCGCGCGGGCTGGGGTTCGGCATGGCCTGCGGCCTTGCGCTGGCCGGCGCACAGGTGGTGCTCAACGGCCGCAATGCAGCCACACTGGAGCCGCGGCGCGCCGAGATCGAGTCCCTGGGCGGCAAGGCGGCGGTCGCGGCCTTCGACGTCTGCGACCGCCCGGCCGCCGATAGCGCCATCGACGATATCGAGCACCGCTTCGGCCGGCTCGACATCCTGGTCAACAACGCCGCCTTCGGCGTGCCACGCGACTTTCTCGACACCAGCGACGACGACTGGCGCACCGCCCTCGACGTGGCGCTGGATTCGTGTTTTCGCCTGTCGCGCAAGGCCGCCGCGGGTATGGTCCGGCGCGGCTGGGGCCGTATCGTGATGGTCTCGTCGGTCAACGCCCGCATCAGCCGCGGCACCAACACGTCCTACATCACCGCCAAGGCCGGGCTCGAAGGCCTCACGCGCGGCATGGCGGTGGAACTCGCGGCCAGGGGCGTCAACGTCAATGCCATCGCGCCGGGCTACATGGCGACCGACATCAACCAGGGTTTTCGTTCCGACCCGGCGCGATTCAACTGGATCCGCGAACGCACTCCGATGAAGCGCTGGGGACGCCCGGACGAGATTGCCGGCGCCGCCGTGTTCCTGGCCAGCGAAGCGTCGTCGTTCATGACCGGCCAGGTGCTGGTGGTCGACGGCGGCATGACGGTCGCGATTTGAGACGCGCCACGCGCGCGCGCAGTACGATCGGTGCTCGCCACCCAGGAGGAACCATGACCCGCTACTGGCTGATGAAATCGGAGCCCGGCGAATGCGCGATCGACGACGCCATGGCGGCCAGGCGTCGCACCGTGCCCTGGACCGGCGTGCGCAACTACCAGGCGCGCAATTTCATGCGCGACGGCATGTCGGTGGGTGACGGCGTGTTGTTCTACCACTCGAGTTGCCCGGAGCCGGGAATCGCCGGCATCGCGCGTGTCGCTTCCGCCAGCAAACCCGACCCGACCCAGTTCGACCCGAAGTCGCCGTACTTCGATGCCGCGTCCCGACCCGACAACCCGCGCTGGTTGCTGGTCGATGTGCAGGCACTGCGCAAGACCCGGCTGCTGGCGCTGCCCGAGTTGCGTGCGGTGCCGGAGCTGGCCGACATGGTGTTGTTGCGCAAGGGCAACCGGCTGTCGATCACGCCGGTCAGCGACGCACACTGGCAGCTGATCGTCGGTCAGTTGCTGGGAGGCTGACCGATGCCGATCGGCCGTCGCACGCTGTTGGCGCTTGCCGCAGCCGCCCCATTCGTTGCCGCACCCGATGTGCAGGCCAGGACCAGGCGCCGGGTGCCCCGTGTCGCCTACGTGTGGCTGTACGGATTCGGGCCGAACGCGCCTTACCCGGAGCAGTTCCGCGCACGCCTGGCCCAGCTCGGCTGGATCGACGGCCGCAATGTCGCGGTGCTGGAGCGCGAGGCCGGAGCCAGCCCGCAGCGGCTCGACGCCATCTTGGCCGCCCTGGTGCGCAGCAAGGTCGACGCGATCGTGGTGATGTGCGCCACCGAAGCCATCGCGGCACGCAGGCTCACGTCCACGATACCCATCGTCATGGCCGCCGTCGGCGACGCCGCAATGGCAGGTCTGGTACAGAGTGTGGCCCGCCCCGGCGGCAATGTCACGGGCGTATCGGGAACCGCGTTGCCATTCACCGCCAGGCGCCTGGCGCTGTTGCAGGAGATCGCTCCCACGCTGACCCAGGCCTGCGTGTTGTGGAATCCGGGACGGCCCGACAGCAACCCCGAGGTGCGGGCGATGCAGGATGCCGGCGCCGGCAGCGGGATCACGGTTCAGTCGAGCGCGGTCCGCTCGCGCGACGAAATCAGCGCCCGGCTCGACGCCATGGGGTCGGACGGTACGCAGGCGCTGCTGGTGGTCGGCGACACGATCGTCGCGTCGGCGCGGCACGCGCTGGTCGCGCGCGCGGCGTTGTCAAGGCTGCCGGCGGTCTACGACGACCGGGTCTTCGTCGAGGCCGGGGGCCTCATGTCGTACGGGCCGAACCTGCGCGCCATGCACCGCCGCGCCGCCGACTATGTCGACCAGATCCTCCGAGGCGCCAGGGCGGGTGTGCTGCCGATCGAACAGCCGACGAAATTCGAACTCGTGATCAACAAGGCAACCGCGCGCGCGCTCGGCCTCACGATTCCCAACAGCATCCTGCTGCAGGCCGACGAAGTGATCGAATAAGACGCACGCCCGTCGGCGCGCCGTCCGCGTCCACGTCCACGTCCACGTCCATATTCACATCCACGTCCACATCCACATCCACGTCCACATCCACATCCATATCCGCGGCCCCGGCACCCAACCGTTCTGGCAGTCGGCACAAGCGCGGCTGACGTGCCTGCGTCCGGTGTCGTCGTCGACGACGCTGTCAACGACCCTTGCGCGCGCGCGCCGCAGTCGCCGGCTGCGCCTCGGCCACCTGCTGCGCCTCGGCGCGCAACCAGCGCATGAAATCCTGGGCATCGGGGTTGTGGGCGGCGCGCGCCGAACCGACGACGAAATAGGCGCGGCGCGACGCCCCGGTGCCGCGAAACGGCGCCACCAGGCTACCGGCGCGCATCAACTCGGCCACCAGTGGCAGGCGCCCGATGGCGACGCCTTGGCCGGCCACGGCGGCGGCGATCGCGTCGCTGTAGCTGGTGAAACGCATGGTGTTCTTGCTGCGCATTTCCGACAGGCCCATGATCTCGAACCAGGGTGCCCAGTCCGCCGTGGGCGCCACATCCTGCGGCGCCTCCATGGTCAACACGGTGTGGTGCACCAGGTCGGCCGGTGTCCTGAGCGGGCGCGCGCGGTCGCGCAACAGTTGGGGCGCGCACAACGGCAACACCGTTTCCTCGAACAGCGGCTCGCCGACGCCATCCGCGGTGCGGCAAAAACGCACCGCCACGTCGATCTGGCTGCGCTCGATGTCGAGCAGCTCGAGCGTCGCCGACACCCGCACATCCAGCTGCGGATGGTTGGCGGTAAAGCGGGCCAGCCGCGGTATCAGCCACAACGATGCAAAACCGGGGGTGGTCGTGACCGACACCTGGCGCGGCTGGGTGCTGGCGCGCACGCTGGCGGTGGCGTCGCGAAGGCGCTCCAGGCAATCGACCACCGCGCGGTGCATCGACCCACCGGCGCCGGTCAGCGCGAGCGCGCGGTGCTGGCGCTCGAACAACATCACGCCCAGGCCTTGCTCGAGCTGCTGGATCTGGCGGCTGACCGCGGACTGGGTCAACGCCAGTTCGTCGGCCGCGCGCGTGAAGCTCAGGTGCCGCCCGGCCACCTCGAAGCTGCGCAACAACTCGAGCCGGGGCAGCGCGGAGCGCAGCACGGCGGCACGGGCGGGCGCCGGTGGCGGTGGCGGTGGCGGGACTTTCGCATTCCTTGAGCGCATGCCAGACATTCCCATTCACCGTTTGTAGATGGCGATTCTAGCGTCTACATTCATTCTCACCAAGCACTCGAAAGGACCACCATGTCTACCGCCACCACCCGCCTGGAACTCGCGCTCGCCAAACGCGCGCTGTACCGGTTGCCGGAGCATGCGCAACGAATCACCTGCCGCACCGGCAGCTTGTGGATCACGCAGGACAACGACCTGCGCGACACCATCCTGGCGCCGGGAGAATCGTTCACAGTCGGCGGGCGCCGCAAGGTGATCGCCTACGCGCTCGAGCCGGCCACCTTCACCGTGTGCATCGAACGCACCGCAGCCGCCGCCGCACGGCCGCTGTTCCGCAGCCCGGCCGCGCGCGGGCTGGTGCTGGAATGATCAGCCCGGTGCAGCGCCGATGCGCTGCCGCGACAACCGGTCCAGCAGCCAGGTCAGCGCCAGCGCCGCGAGCGTGAGCCCCAGCACCAGCGCGATCCAGAAACCCTGCGCACCCATCGGTCGCACCGGGTGCCAGGGCAACCAGGCCGGCGCCAGCCCCAGCACGACCCCGAGCGGCAGGCACAGGCCCCAGAACGCCGCCAGATGGATCAGCATCGGCGGTCGTGTGACCTTGTAGGCGCGGATGGCGCAACTGGTCGACACCTGGGTCGCGTCCGACAACTGGAACAGTGCCGCCAGCAACAGCAGTTGCGCGGCCAGCGCCGCGACCGTGGCGTCGCTGGTGTAGGCATGGGCGATCTGCGTGTTCAGCAAGGCAATCAGGGCCGCCGACACCGAGGCCACCACCAGCGCCAGGCCGACCCCGACCCAGGCGCGAAAACGTGCGGCGCGCGGATCGCCGGCCCCCAGCGCCTGGCCTACCCGTGTCAGCAGCGCCACGCCCAGGCTCAGCGGCAGCATGAAAACCAGCGACGCGAAGTTGAGCGCGATATGGTGCGCCGCCACCTGCGCGGTACCGAAGCCTGCCACCAGCAGCGCGATCAGGCTGAATGCGCTGGTCTCGGCAAAATAGGTCACTCCGATCGGCAGCCCGATCCGGAGCAGGGTGCGGATCTCGGGCCAGTGCGGCGCCTCGAAACGCGCGAACGGCAGGGTGGGCGCGTAGGCGGGCGAGCGCCGGATCCACCACACGATGGCCACCAGGTTGAACCAGACACACAACAGCGTGGACCATGCACAGCCCACGCCGCCGAGCCGCGGAAAGCCGAGGTTGCCAAACACCAGCAGCCAGTTCACCACGATGTTGAGCGCCAGCGCCAGCAGCGCAATCACCATCATCGGCTTGGTCTGGTTGATGCTGGCGCTGTAACCGTACAGGACGCGGTAACAACAAAAGGCCGGCAGGGCAAAACTGATCACCAGCACGAACTGTTTCGCCAGGTCGCGCACCAGCGGCTCGATGCGCAGGTGGTCGAAGACCTGCGCCGCGCCAACGGCCACCCCCATCGCCAACACACCCATGGCGAGTGCGTTCCAGAGCGCCTGGCGCACCACGCCGGGGATCCGGTCGAGCGCGCCGGCGCCGACGTATTGCGACACGATCGGGTTGACCGCCATCAGCAGCCCCATGAGCGTGACGATGACGATGTGCCAGATCGACACACCGAGCGACACCCCGGCCAGGTCCTGCGCGGACGCGTGGCCGGCCATCGCCACGTCGGCCACGCTCATGCCGATGGTCGCGAGCTGGCCAACCAGGATCGGCCACGCCAGCTGCCACAGCGCGGCGGCTTCGGTGCGAACGGCGGGGGAGTGGAGGCGGCGCAAGGGAGTACGAAGTGGCAAAGACCAGGCCCGGCCGCCAAGGCTGCCGGATGACGATTTTCAGGCGAGCCGGCATTGTGCCTCACCAGCGCGTCCGCTACAG
>JANLQZ010000122.1:0-2153 GCA_031368125.1 Betaproteobacteria bacterium | reverse complement strand
GATGATCTCCTCCAGGTCGTAGGCGAACATGCTCTCGGTGATCTCGAGCTTGAGCCGGCGCGCGTCGGCACCCGAGCCGCGCAGGGCGGCGACCACCTGGTCCACGAAATCGGCCTGCCGGAACTGGTGCACGCTGACATTGACCGCCAGCGTCAACGCCTGCGCCAGTGGCTGCGTGGCCCAGCGAGCCAGCTGGGCGCAGGCCGTCTCCAGCACCCATTGCCCCAATGGCAGGATCAGACCGGACTGCTCCGCCACGGGAACGAACTCGCCCGGGCCGACAGCGCCGCGCCGGGAGTGGGTCCAGCGCAGCAGAGCCTCGGCACCAACCACCTGGTCACCGGGTCCGACCTGGGGCTGGTAGTGCAACCGGAACTCGCCGGCCGCGAGGCTCTGGCGTATGTCGGCCTCCAGCGCGGCCCGCGCGTCCACCGCCGCCTGCATGGCGGGATCGAAAAACCGGAACGTGTTGCGCCCGGCGGCCTTGGCCTGGTACATCGCCACGTCGGAGCGCTTGAGAATTTCCTCCACGCTGCCGGTATCGACGCCGAACAGCGAGACCCCGATGCTGGTGCCGCTGCGGTGCTCGCGCCCCGCGATATCGTAGGGCTGACCCAGCAGGCGCAGGACCTTTTCCGCCACGGTCTTGGCGTTCGCCGCGGCGGCGGCCGGGGCATCACCCACGTCGTCGATCATCACCACGAATTCGTCGCCACCCAGCCGCGCGACGGTGTCCGAGTCGCGCACAAAGGTGCCGAGCCGCCGCGCCACCTGCTGCAGCAGCAGGTCCCCCTTGTCGTGGCCCATGGTGTCGTTGAGGGCCTTGAAGTTGTCCAGGTCGATCAGCAGCAGCGCGCCGTGGTGGCGGCTGCGGCCGGTGGCCAGCAGCGCATGCTCGAGCCGGTCCTGCAGCAGGCGCCGGTTGGGCAGGTCGGTCAGCGGGTCGTAAAACGCCAGCCGCCGGATCTCCCTTTTGTCGGTCTTGCGACCGGTGATGTCGCGCGTCACGACGATGAAACGCGGCTGGCCGCCCGGCTCAACCGCCTTGCGCGCCACCGACAGCTCGAACCAGCGCTGGCCGTCCCCGAGCGCGATGGAATACTGCTCGCCCTGCGAGTAACCCTGCGCATGGGCGCTGCGCAGGGCCGCCATCATCACGTCGGCGGCCGACTCCGGCAGCACCTCGAACACGGTCTTGCCGACCAGGCTGAGGGCCGGCTCGGGCAACAGGTCTTCGACCGGCGCACTGCAGCCGTAATAACGGCCGTCCAGGCCCAGCTCGAAGATCGGATCGCGGATCGCGTCCAGCGTCGTCTTGAGCTGGTTCTGGGCCGCCAGGATTTCTGCCGTGCGCGCCACCACCTGCGCTTCGAGACCCGCCTTGTAATTCCTTTGGTCGGCCAGCAGCTTGGCCAGGTAAGCCAGCAGCAGGCTGGCCAGCAGACCGGCGGCCGCCCCGAGCCCGGCGCTGGCCGGGGAGCCCCAGCCGTCGACCGGTGCCATGTCCAGGTTCCAGGCGCCGTTGGGAACCTCCAGGCTCTGGCGCACCGGTTGCACCAGCGTTTGCGGCGACGAGGCAGATATCGGCTGCTTCTTGCCACTGTCGGCCTGCAGCCGCCACAATTCATAGTGGTAGCCCCTGGCCACCAGCTCGGACAGCGACGCGCCCTGCAGCAGGTCCGCCAGCCGCACCGTCACGTTGGTGAAACCCCAGAACCGGCTGGCGCCCGCGCTGTCCTGCAGGAACACCGGCAACCGGCTCACCACACCCACACCCCCCTGCGCCAGATTGAGCGGGCCGGCCAGCGTCAGCCGCCCGGTGTCGCGCGCAAAACCAGCCTCGCGCCCCTGCCCCGGATCGTTGAGCTGGTCGAAGCCGATCAGCTTTTCATTGCCCGCGCGCGGCACCACGCGCTGCACTACGCCATCGGGCGACACCGACAAGGCCAGCAGGCGCGGATTGGTCGCCAGCAGCTGTGCCGCCGCGATATCGAAATTGCCGAGATCGCCATTGC
This sequence comes from Betaproteobacteria bacterium, assembly GCA_031368125.1. GTDB lineage: Bacteria > Pseudomonadota > Gammaproteobacteria > Burkholderiales > Burkholderiaceae_C > CAISIP01. The sequence goes on along the minus strand of JANLQZ010000122.1, from coordinate 138 downwards.
CCTGGCGCACCAGCGCCGCCAGCGCGTAATTGGTCGACACCATGCGCTCCACACTGCGCTGCAACACCTGTGAACGGCTTTGCGCCAGGTGCAGCGCCTGCTCGCGCTGTACCGTCACACGCTCGCGCTCCACCTGCC
>JANLQZ010000009.1:0-7867 GCA_031368125.1 Betaproteobacteria bacterium | reverse complement strand
ATGGCGAGCAGGTAAGCCAGCACGACCCACTGGACTTGCTGGAACGACGCGTGGAAGACGACTGCGAAGGTCGGCAGCCCCACGTTGGCGATGCTGGTGCCCAGCGAGGACAGCAGCATCGACAGCGACAGGCTGGCGAGCACCCAGCGGACCGACGCTGCCGCAGGCGCGCCTGCGGCGACTGCCTGATCCTGGAGCGCAATGGTCGACTTCGACATACATTCCTTTCTGGCTTCGGCGCCTGTTGCCCCGCGGACCCCGGTCGGCCCGGGCCGTAACCGCGTGCTGGCGGCGGGATGGCCTGGGTACAAGCCAGGCTGTGCTGAAGCTCCGTTTTGGTTGCGGCATGGCTTGCCTGCAAGGCCGCCTTTGCCTGAGCCCGTTGACCGGTGAATCCCGAAATGGGATGCCTGAAGCTTAGTTCCTTGCCCACCATTGCGGAAGGCGCGCCAAGTGCACTTTGTGCGTGCGTTCGACGCCATGTCCCGGCAAAACCGCGTTATGGTCGAAGCATGGCGACCCCTGACCTCAACCTGCTCGTCACCCTGGATGTGCTGCTGGCCGAGGGCAGCGTCGCGGGCGCGGCCCGGCGCTTGCGGCTGAGCCCGTCGGCGATGAGCCGGGCGCTGGCGCGATTGCGCGCGACGACCGGCGACCCGCTGCTGGTGCGCGCCGGGCGCGGTCTGGTTGCCACGCCCCGGGCGCTCGAATTGCGCGAACGGGTGAGCCAGCTGGTGCTGGACGGTGCGGCGGTTCTGCGGCCGGCCGAGAAGGTCGACCTCCAACAACTGGTGCGTACGTTCACGCTGCGCACCAGCGAAGGCTTCGTGGAGAACTTCGGGGCCGACCTGATCACGCGCGTCGGCGCGCAGGCGCCCGGGGTGCTCCTGCGTTTCCTGCAAAAACCGGACAAGGACAGCGCACCCCTTCGCGACGGGACGGTCGATCTCGAAACCGGCGTCGTGGGCCAGACCACGAGCCCGGAGGTGCGCTCGCAGAGCCTGTTCCGTGACCGATTCATCGGTGTGGTGCGCGTCGGGCACCCGCTGGCCCAGGGCGAGGTCACGCCCGAACGTTATGCCGCCGGCAGGCACGTCCACGTGTCGCGGCGCGGGCTGGCCACGGGGCCGGTCGATGAAGCCCTGCAATCCTTCGGCCTGCAACGGGACATCGCCACCATCGTCGGCGGCTTTTCGACAGCGCTGGCGCTGGCCCGCGCCTGCGACCTGATCGCCAGCGTTCCCGAACGACACACCGAAAAGCTGCGCGCCGGGATGTTCAGTTTTTCGCTGCCGGTCGCGGTGCCGGAGTTCACGGTGTCACTGCTCTGGCACCCGCGGCTGCATGCCGACCCTGCGCATCGCTGGCTGTGCGGTTGTGTTCGGGAGGTTTGCGCCGGGCAACCCGCTGCTCCATCGGCACCCGCGTCGCGGTGACGCACTGCCGTGCGCGTATGGGTGCGGCATGGCGACCGGCAAATGAAGAATCCGGGGCCGGCACGTGGATTGGGACAACACGACTCACGGTGCGTCGTCGGCCGATCGACGACCGGAACCGCCACGGCCGCAACGATAACGCCCGGATCAAGCCGCCTGATCGGGGGCGCCGCGCGGCGCTGCTCCGGTGCCCATAACCGTCGGCCAAAGCCAGACGAAGCGATCTTTCAAGCCCGGTTTCGATGCTGACTGGCTCTTGTGCAGCGAGTGCCCTCGGTCTCCGGGCTGACCGATGGCAGCGCCATGTCTGACCCATGCAAACATAATCAGATCAAATCCATCGGCCTGGGCTCGCAGCCGATGGCCCACCAACACCGATTTTCAGGAGATGCGCAATGAGTACCCAGCAGCCCACCATCATCTACACCCTCACCGATGAGGCCCCGTTGCTGGCGACCTGTGCCTTTCTACCGATCATCCGACGGTTTACGGCGCCGGCCGGCATCAACGTCAGCACCAGCGACATTTCGGTGGCTGGACGTATCCTGGGCGAGTTCCCGGAATTCCTGACCGACGCGCAGCGTGCGCCTGACAACCTGGCCGAGCTGGGCCGCCTGACCCTGCTGCCCGACACCAACATCATCAAGCTGCCCAACATCAGCGCCTCGCAGAACCAGCTGGTGACCGCCATCCGAGAGCTGCAGTCCAAGGGTCATGCATTGCCTGACTTCCCGGAGCAACCGCAGACCGACGCGGAGAAAGCCATCCGCCTGCGATACAACAAGTGCATGGGCAGCGCGGTGAACCCGGTGCTGCGCGAGGGCAACTCCGACCGCCGCGCGCCCAAGGCCGTGAAGGAATATGCGCGCAACAACCCGCACAGCATGGCTGAGTGGAGCCAGGCCTCGCGCTCCCACGTCTCGCACATGCACCACGGCGACTTCTACCACGGCGAAAAGTCCATGACACTGGACATGGCACGCGATGTGCGCATGGAACTGGTCGCGCACAGCGGCAAGACGCTGGTGCTCAAACCGTTGACCAGGCTGCTGGCGGGCGAAGTAATCGACAGCATGTTCATGAGCAAGAAGGCACTGTGTGACTTCTACGAGAAAGAGATTGAAGACGCACACAAGACCGGCGTCATGTTCTCGCTGCACGTCAAGGCTACGATGATGAAGGTCTCACACCCGATCGTGTTCGGCCACTGCGTGAAGATTTTCTACAAGGATGCATTCGCCAAGCACGAAGCGCTGTTCGCCGAGCTGGGCGTGAACGTCAACAACGGCATGGCCAACCTGTACGAAAAGATCACCACGCTGCCGCAGAGCAAGCAGGACGAGATCAAGCGCGATCTGCACGCCTGCCATGAGCACCGCCCGGAGTTGGCCATGGTCGATTCCGCCAAGGGGATCACCAACTTTCATTCGCCCAGCGACATCATTGTCGATGCCTCCATGCCGGCAATGATCCGAAACGGCGGCAAGATGTGGGGAGCCGATGGCCGCCTGAAGGACGTCAAGGCCGTGATGCCGGAAAGCACCTTCGCCCGCATCTACCAGGAGATCATCAACTTCTGCAAATGGCACGGCAACTTCGACCCGAAAACCATGGGCACGGTGCCCAACGTGGGCCTGATGGCCCAGCAGGCCGAAGAGTACGGCTCGCACGACAAGACCTTTGAGGTTACCGAAGACGGTGTGGCCAACATAGTGGACATCGCCACCGGCGAAGTGCTGCTGAGCCAGAAGGTGGAGGCCGGCGACATCTGGCGCATGTGCCAGTGCAAGGACGCTCCGATCCGCGACTGGGTCAAGCTGGCCGTGACACGTGCCCGCAACTCCGGCATGCCCGCCGTGTTCTGGCTGGACCCGTACCGCCCGCATGAAAACGAGTTGATCAAGAAAGTCAAGACTTACCTCAAGGACCACGACACCACGGGCCTGGACATCCAGATCATGTCGCAAGTGCGTGCGATGCGTTTCACGCTGGAACGGGTGATCCGTGGGCTCGACACCATCTCGGTCACCGGCAACATCCTGCGCGACTACCTGACCGACCTGTTCCCCATCATGGAACTGGGCACCAGCGCCAAGATGCTGTCCATCGTCCCCCTGATGGCCGGTGGCGGCATGTACGAAACGGGTGCCGGCGGCTCGGCGCCCAAGCACGTCCAGCAATTGGTTGAAGAAAACCATCTGCGCTGGGATTCGCTGGGTGAGTTCCTGGCGCTGGCCGTCTCGCTGGAAGACTTGGGGCTGAAGACCGGCAACGCCCGGGCCAACATCCTCGCCAGAACGCTCGATGCGGCCACCGGCAAGCTGCTGGAGAACAACAAAAACCCTTCCCCCAAGACCGGGCAGCTGGACAACCGCGGAAGCCAGTTCTACCTGGCCATGTACTGGGCCCAGGAGCTGGCTGCGCAGACTGCAGACACGGCACTGGCAGCCCAATTCGCACCCCTGGCCAAGCAACTGACTGACAACGAGAAGACGATCTTGGCCGAACTGACGGCCGTGCAAGGCAAGCCGGCGGACATCGGTGGCTACTACTTGCCCGACTTCGCGAAGCTGGACGCCGTCATGCGTCCAAGCAAGACGCTGAATGCGGCGCTGGCCGCGGCCACGGCCTGAGGAAGACCGGCGCGGCCACCCAACGATGACTCATGGTCGGGACCCGTTGTGCGGCGAGCTCGAATCGTCGCTCCAATCCGGTCCTTGGATCCATCCATAAATTCGTCGCCAGATACCTGTCACCAGTGAACGCCTGCGTAGTGCCCGAAGCAGCCGCCCAATTCTGAGACGTGATCGGCTGCAGGGCAGCGGGTGCTGTCATTCACTAACGACAACTGAGCGTCAGGTTCGCAGGGGAGCAGTCAGTCGATCACCTCCGTCACCTGCAGCAGCACCGACTGCGGAACTTTGAGGCCCATCGCCTTTGCAATCTTCATATTGATGACGATTTCGTATCTGGTCGGCTGCTCGATGGGAATGTCTACCGGCTTTGCGCCGCGCAGGATGCGGTCGACCGCGCTCCATGCGATGCGACTGGCTTCCTGGAGATTCGGCCCATAGGTAACCAACAACTCGCCTCGTTGAAAGTTGGGGGCGTAGGTCAATACGTTGTTCTCGGTTGCCCATGCCTGAATGCGCTGAAGGCCCGATCCGAGCAGGAAGAAGAGCCCGGAGGTCAGTACCAGCACCTGAACCTCCTCACGCTTCGCAGCCTCGAGCATCGGCTCGATATCGGCCATCACCAGCATGTCCGGCAACGGCACGACGGCCACGTCCTTGGTGTTGGCGACAGCCCGCAGCGCCGTTACACCGCCGTCGAATCCGGGCGTGCCATGCGGTCCGGAAAACCCAATCTTCCGGACGCCAGGCCGCATCGTGTACATCAGTTCAAACTGCTTACCCGCGAAGACCAGCCCCTGGTAGTCCAAGCCCGTGACATTGCCGCCCGGGCGCGCAAGCGATTTCGCGTACCCTAGTTCCACCAAACCACTCGCCATGGTCACGATCGGAATCGACTTGGTCGCCTTGTAGGCTGCTGCAAGACGCTCATGCCCGAGGGCAAGGATCACGTCGACACCTGCAGCCACAAGATCTTCGGCATTCGCATCGTGCTTGCGCGGGTCACCCATCGAATACCGGCGTTCGATGAACACGTCACGGCCTTCTTCCCAGCCGAACCGCTTCAGTTGTGCAAGGGTATCGGCATTACCCGCAGCTGCAGCAGGATCTGGCAGTGGCCTAATGCTGAGGATTCCGATACGCTTCACTCGCCTCGTTTGTGCCAGCGTCGGCAGCACAGCGCCGGCAATAGTGCCCGCAGTCAGAAGCAGGCTCAATCGTCGCTTCACTGAATCACCTCGTCGGCGCGCAGCAGCAGGGATTGCGGGATCGCAATGCCGAGGGCCTTGGCGGTCTTCAGGTTGATGACCAAATCGAATTTGGTCGGTTGTTCGACGGGTAAATCTCCAGGGGCCGCACCGCTGAGGATTTTCGCAACATACTCGGCAGCCTTACGGTATATCACCGCGTAGTCGGGACCATAGGAGAGCATGGCGCCGAAGCCACGGTCGCCCGCAAGCATGGGCAACCGGTGTTGGGTCGCAAACGCCTGCCAGCGGTCGCGCAGCGCCGTGTTGAGCACATTGCTGCCGATCAGCAGCGCGTCGGCCCGTTCGCGCAATAGGACGGCTGTGGTGCCATCAAAGAGGGAGACGTCACTCAAGTCGGCCTGCACCAGAGCAATGCCAAGCGCATTCGCCGCTGCCTCCTGCTCGGCTTTTAGGACTTTGGATTCGGTGTAGCTCAGCCCGGCCGAAGATGCACACCACGGGCAGCGCACATAAGCGATCCGCTTGATGGAAGGTACGGCTGCCTTCAACAACTCAAGTTGCTTGGGCACCAACTCGTCGGAGAGGTCGCTAAGTCCTGTGACCTGACCGCCGGGGCGCGCCAGGCTGGCAACCAGGCCGGCACGCACCGGATCCGGGAGGGATAGCGCGACGATGGGCAGGGTACGGCTCAACCCCATTGCGTAACGCGCCATTGCGCCGCTGCTGACGACGACGGCATCAGCCTTGATCCTCAGCATCTCCTCGACGAAATCGGTGTAACCCCTATCTTGTGTACCTTTGGCGTAGCGCTTCTCGATGACCAAGTTACTGCCCTGGCTGTAGCCCAGCTCACGCAGCCGCTGCACAAACCCGTTCCAGATGAGCAGATCGCTCGGCGAGTTGGTGGTGGTGAAGCCCAGGTAGCCGACCCGGTAGATGCGCGCCGCGACCTGCGCCCTGACGAGCGTCGCCGCTCCGAGCGCAAACGGCATAAGAACGGCTTCGCGCCTTTTCACTGAATTACCTCGTCGGCGCGCAGCAGCACCGATTGCGGAATCGTGATGCCCATGGCCTTCGCCCACTTCAGATCAATAGTGAATATGAACCTGGTTGGCTGTTCCATTGGCATCTCGCCAGGAACCGCACCGCCGAGGATTTTGGCGACAATTTCTGCAGCCCTACGGTAGATGGCGGCCACATCAGCCCCATAGGAAAACATGGTCCCGACCCCGCTTGACTCCGCGATCGTTGGCACCCGATGCTGCTCCGCAAATGCGTGCCATTTTTCCCTCAATGTAAAGGCGATTGGCGTTGAACCGATCACGAGCGCACCCACGCGTTCGCGCAGAAGCATGGCGCTGGCGGCCTCGAAGTCCGTCGCGGCATTCACATCCAGTGGGACCAGCGTCACACCAACCGACCGGGCTGCAGCGGTGCGTTCGCCCAATAGCGCTACAACCTCAGCTGCGCTGTAGCCACTATCCTGGGCGCAGCGGGGGCACCATGCATATGCAATGCGCGTCACCGACGGCAAAGCCGCCTGGAGCAACTCAAGGTGCTTGGCCACCAACTCCACACCAAGGGTCGTCAGGCCGGTCAATTGCCCGCCAGGACGGGCAAGGCTGGCAACGAGACCGGCACGTACCGGGTCGGCCGGCGTGAAAGTGGTGACGATCGGCATGGAGCGGCTCAGTCTCATCACAGCGAAAGCAGAGTTGCCGCTGGTTGCAACGACCACATCCGCTTTCAGGTTGATCATTTCAGCCGCGAACTCTGCATAGCGTTCGAAGCGGCCTTCGGCGTATCTTTGTTCGATGATCAGATTGCCGCCCTGGTTGTAGCCCAGTTCCCGCAGTCGCTGCACGAAGGCGTTCCAGATGCGGAAGTCATTCGGTGTTGTGTCGGCGCTGAAACCCAGGTAACCGACACGATAGACGCGCGCCGCAACCTGGGCGGGGGACAGCGTTGCTGCTCCAAAGACAAACGGCGCAAGAACTGCATCACGTCTTTTCATAAGATCCCCTCTCGGTAAGATCCAACGCAACAAATGGGATCAGAGGGTGCGAAGCCCCGTGGTGCCAAGTGACCAGAAGTCTACGTCGGAACGGCGGGTATGTGGCGGGTTGCTGTCTTGAATCGCCGACATCGACGGTCTCCTGTCAGTCTCTTCCAGTCATCCGCCAAATCATGGAAACCCGCGCCGGTTTCGTGGCGCTGGTTTTCGCTGGAAAAACTGCGTAATGCAACCCCGACCCCGCCGGAACCAGCACGGCGGCCAATGCCCCCGCCGCCATCAACCTTTCGGAAAATCGGGCGCCACCTCGGTGTCGCGCCAGGCCTCGATCTCGGCCAGCGTCGCCTGCAGTTTGCGCACCACGGTCAACACGCCGAACGCGCCCAGCACCAGGTGGCGCGGCGGATGCTCGATCTCGGTGATGTGCAGCATGGCCTCGGCCGCGCGCAGCGGGTCGCCGGGCTGGCTGCCGCTGCCGTCGACCGTGCCCTTTAGCCGTGCGCCTGCTGTGGCGGCGTAGTCGGCGATCCGACATGGATGGCGAATTTCGCAGGCTGCACCGGCGGCTTTGCA
>JANLQZ010000085.1:0-3603 GCA_031368125.1 Betaproteobacteria bacterium | reverse complement strand
GCATGCGGCGGCGGCACCGGCCGCGATTTTGCCCGCCGCGCCGGTCGACCCGGTCGCGCTCGCGCAGCCGGAGCCGGAACCGCAACGCTCGCCCGATGAGGCCTACATCGAGACCTCACGCGGTTCGACCTGCAACGAATGTACGCACAGCAACGACAAGATGTTCGCCTACGACCGCAACCAGCAGGCGTACATCGCCGACATCCGGGCCGGAACCTATGCGCAGCTGGTGGAGGCGGCCGAGAGCTGTCAGGTGTCCGTCATCCATCCCGGGACGCCGCGCAACCCGGCCGAGCCGGGGCTGGAGGAGCTGCTCAAGCGCGCCGAGGCATTCCAGTAGCCGGGTCGGGACCGGCGGGCTCAGCCTCTCTGCCTTCCACCACCTGTTCGGCGTGTACCGCGCGGCAGTCCATCTCGAAGTCGATCTCGCGCACCGGAGGGCGGTTGAGCTGCCAGGTCAGGCCGTTGCGCAGCACACCGCGGCGTGCCAGTTCATCGACCAGCAGCGGGTAGGCGTCGTGCTCGGTGTACATCTGCACCGCGGTCGCGCGCTGCCATGAGCCGCCAAGCGCCGCCATGCGGCGCTCCATCTCGTCCAGCACCCAGACCGCCTTGCGGTGCAGGCCGGCGCTGCTGGTGTCGCCGCGCGCCACGATATGGTCGCGGTAGTTGCCCTTGCCCTCGGGCGCCTCACCGCTGCCGGCCACGACGAAACTGTGAGGTGCACCTGGCGCCGCGGTGGTGAAGCAGAAGGCATGAAAGCCCGGCTCGGGTGGGGGCGCTACGACCGGGCAGGTGTTGGCCCGTGCGACCGGATTCGCGCCATCGCGGTAGATCCCCCAGCGTGCCAGCGTGCCGACATAGAGCTCGTTGAACGCCTTGAAGCCGTCCTCGGTGAACGGCGCCGGCGAATGCAGCTCACAGGCGCAGAGGGCGGCGAGCGGGCGATCGCGCTGCTGCAGGAACGCCTCGATGCGCCGGAATCCCTCAGCCAGCGGGACGGGTGCCGCGAAGCGCACGCGCTCGATGCGCCAACCCGGCAAGGCGGCAACCCCGCAGGAGTACTGGAACACGCCCGGCATATAGGCGTAGCCGCCCGGCAGGTAGTCCACGGTCGAATCGCTCATGGTCGGTCCTCGCCGGTCAGGCCAGCGCACGGCGCAGGGTCGCCAGGAAGTGGTCGACGTCCTGGGCGGTGGTGTAACCGTGTACCGCCATGCGCAGGCGCCCGACCTGGTGCATGACGTGGATACCCTCCTGCTCGAGCGCCTGGTGGATCGCCGCGGCGCGCGGATGCCTGAAGGCGACGATTCCCGAATCGGCCGGCGAGCGCCTTGGCGCCATTGGTTGCAGGCCCAGGGTGAGCAGCCCGTCATGCAGCGTCTGTGCCAGGGGATCGGCATGGCGCGCCACGGCCTCCACGCCAATCGCCGCAAGGTAACGCAGCGATGCGTTCAGCGCGTAGATGGCCGCAAAGTTCGGCATGCCGACCGACCAGCTGGCCGCGCCGGTCTTCGGCGCAAGCCGATCGAAGCGGTCCGGGTCAAACGCGTTGGTCAGGTGAAACCAGCCGCCGGCATGCGTGGTGAGCTGCTCCGCGCGGGCCTGCGGCACGCCGACGATGCAGCCGCCGTGCAGGCCAAGAACCCATTTGTGGGTGCTCGAAATCATGCAGTCGGCGTCGTGGCAATCCAGCACGACGCGCCCCAGCGCCTGTGTGACGTCAACGGAAATCAGCGCCTGCGGCGAGCGACTGCGCACCGCGTCGCGCAGTGGCTGCCAGTCGATCCGAAACCCGTTGTAGAAGCTCACCAGCGAGACCTGGACCAGGCGGGTGCGCGGACCCAGCAGGGGCAGCAGCCGCTCCACCTCGAGGGCTCCGTGGTGGGATTCCCACACGCGGACGCCCGGTGGCGTGCGGGAGGCGAGCCACGGTGTCGTGCCGGACGGAAAATCCAGATCACTGACCACGACTTCATCGCCCGGCCCCAAGCCCAGCGCCGTTGCCAGCAGGTTGTAGGCTTCCGCGCTGCAGGAGCAGAAAGACACCTCCGACCGATCGAGCCCGATCATCTGCGCGGCGATCTCCCGGCACTGTTCCAGCACCGCAAAATGCCCTTCGCGCCCCTGCATGCCGCGCAATTTGTCGCGCCAGTAGGCCTGCAATGCGTCACCCACACATAGCGGGGGAATGCTCTCCGCCGCGCTGTTGAGGTAGGTCATGGCCTGCAGCGACGGGAAGTCGCGCTGGCGCGATGCAGCTGTCAACATGGCGTCTCCCCGGCCAGCGCTGCGCCGGTCATGGCGGCGCCACGTCTTCTACCAGCACCGCCAGGTTCTGCCCGGCGCGCACGTGGCCGATCAACCCGTGCGCATAGAGCGTCCCGGCAGACTGGAAGTGCACCGGCTCGGGCTCCAGCGTGGGCCGTGTCAGCTGGTGCATCAGCCCGGCCAGCTGCCCGGCGGCGATCGGATCGCCGAGCTCGAAGCGCCGTTCGAAATAGCCGTCACAGGGTGCAAATACATAGGCGCTCGGGCCGTTGATGCGCGTCCAGCGGGTGGGCATGCCGGGCACCGTGGCGATGCGCGGCAACACGCCGGTGTGTTTCAGGAAACGCCTGGTGGCGTCCCGGGTCGCCTGGACGGAGCTGCCCGTCACCCATCCGCCCATGCCCATCTCGGCGGCCAGTGTGGGAATGCCTTTCATGCTGGTGTAACCCGGCGCGGTGCGGTAGTCGCCCATGTTGCTGGTCTGCACCGTGATGCCGACCCCGAACACCTCGGCCAGCCGGGCGTTGGTCCTGGCCAGCGCGGGATCCATCGCCTCGGCCATCACCACGTGGGCGCTGGGCTGGATCAACAGGGTGCGGCCGCCGGCGTGCAGGTCCAGGTAGTAGTTGGCCCTGGCAAACACGTGGTCGGTGACGTAGCGTGCGATCTGCTGCGTCGGCGCGCCGAAGTCATCACCCGGAAACACCCGGTTGAGGTTGAGATGGTCGATCGGCGAGGTCCGCCGGCCCGCGCGCTGGGCCGGGGCATTGAAGGACGGCAGCAGGATCAGCTGCCCCTGCACATCCTCGACCCGGATCTGGCGTATCAGCTCGGCGATGACCACCGGACCCTCGTACTCGTCGCCGTGAACCGCGCCGCTGACTACCACCACCGGGCCCTCGCCGTTGCGGATCGAGGCGGCAGGGAAGGGGATCACGCCCCAGGCGTCGTCGTCGGGTGAGTGCGGCAGGAACAGCGCGCCTACCTGCTTGCCGGACCTGTCCCAGTCGATGTCGCCAAATACCGTCGTTGCCATCGTCAACCCTCCTGTCAGACCGGCGCATCCCACAACGCCTGGTTCGACAGTGCATCGGCCACGTCGCGGGAGATGGCGTCGAGCAGGCGTTGTCCTTTTTCCGGCGTCGCGGCCCAGGCCTCACCGATCAGACCGAGCCGCGAGCGTGTCTGCAGCTGCTGCCAGCGGTAGACCCCGGGGTTGACGCCCTCGATCGCCGACAGGCCGGGGACCAGGGCAGTCTTCAGCGAGGCATCCAGCGGCATGACGGTCTCGGGCGAGAGCGCCTGCAGCATCGAGGTTTCCGCTTCACACGC
>JANLQZ010000076.1:0-2021 GCA_031368125.1 Betaproteobacteria bacterium | reverse complement strand
GCGCGGGGTCGAGGTCACAGGCGGCCGGCCAGGTGCTGGCGCCGGCGGTCACCGAACGCGCCGCCAGTATGGCGCGCACGACCGCGCGCGCCATCACCTCGGCCGCCAACGTCGCCAGCCGCATCATGCCCAGCGTGGTGCCGGACCGGCCGGTGCCGAGCGCAAACACCGTGTCGCCGTCGGACAGGGTGTGGACCGGGTTGATCGCGCGCGCCAGGCCGTCGTGCGCCACCTGCGCCAAGCGGTGCGCCTGCGCCTTGCTCAGTACCGCGTCGGTCGCCAGCACGCCCAGCGTGGTGTTGGTGCCGGCCAGCAGGGGGGTGGGTTGTTCGCCCGCCAGGATGGCCCGGCGCACATCGAGCAGGCGCACGCCATCGGGGGTGCGTGCGCCGGCCAGCACGGCGCCGGTGGCCGGGTCGACCACGTCGCCCAGCGCGTTGCAGGCGACCAGCGCGCCGACCGTGACGCCGTCGAGAGTGATCGCGGCGCTGCCGATGCCACCCTTCATCGCGCGTTCGATGCCGAACAGTTTGCCCACCAGCGCACCGGCGCCGGCGCCTACGTTGCCCTGATCGGGCGCGGCCCGGCTCGCGGCAACGCAGGCGGCATAACCGGCCGCCGCATCGGGGCGGATACGGTGGTCGCCCAGCGGCAGGTCGAACAAAACCGCCGCCGGCACGATCGGCACCAACCCGTAACGCACCGCCAGGCCAATGCCGTTTTCCTCCAGCCAGCGCATCACGCCACCCGCCGCGTCCAGCCCCCAGGCGCTGCCGCCGGCGAGAAGAATCGCGTGTACCCGGTCGACCAGGTTGGACGGGTGCAGCAGGTCGGTCTCGCGCGTGCCGGGGGCCGCGCCCCGCACATCCACGCCGCCGACCGCGCCGTCGCGCGCGATCACCACGCTGCAGCCGGTGGGACGGCGGGTATCGGTGAAATGGCCGACTTCGATGCCGAGTACGTCGGTGATGCTGTCGGTGCCGGAGTCGGAGCGGGTCATGCTGAATTCATTATCCACGTCCGCCCCTGGCCCGCGCCACCTCGTTGACCACGCCGAAGTTTGACTTCGATCAATAGCGGCGTCCACCCCGGCTCTAGACTGGCCGAACTGTCGCACTGGTCTCGCCGGTGCCAGTACCCACGCAATCCAATCGCCATGAACCGCATGTCCAGCCGCCCCAGAACACGGTTTACTGCCGTGGTGATGCTGTTCGTGTGGCTGCTCACCCTGGGTGCGGGAATCGCCAACGCCTGCCTGCTGCACGAGGACCATGCACAGGCTGGTCAAGCAGGTATCGCCGCTGCGCCTGGCGCGCGCGAATCGGGCGCCGGGAATCACCCACTCGGTTCGGCGCAAGCGGTTGCGGCAGCAGACACGGCCGATGGCGACCAGTTGGAGCACAGCGCCACCTGCCGCGCCTTGTGTGTTGCCGGGCAGACGGCGGTGCCCAAGCAAACGGCCGCTGCCGGCGCCAACCAACAGACCGACGCGGTGCCGGTGTCGACCTGCGGGCCGGTCAATGTGCTGGCCGCTGCGATGCCGAGGCTCTGGCGCGTCGCCGGCGTGCCACGACCGGAGCCACCGGTCTTCATCCGCTTTCTGCGCCTGACTCTATAACCCCTGCCGGTCGGGTTTGCCGCCGCGCGGACAAATGCGCCCGGTGGTCGGCCCGGTTCCCATTCCGGATCGCCGAGCGGCGATGCTGGAACAGCACTTCCGTTTTTCAACACCACGGTCGGGTGGTTGTCCCGCAGGTGCCCGAAGCGCCTGCCGCGCCGATTCACCCTGATCTTTTGGAGAGACCATGAACCACGACCATTCCAGTCATGACTCCGAGCCCAAGGGCTTCTGGAGTTCGCGCTACGCCATCGGGTGGCTCGTTTTAGGCGCCGTCGCCGGCTACTTCCTGCTGACCGAGCACCGTGCCCACTTCTTTGGCGCGTTGCCATACCTGTTGCTGCTGGCCTGCCCCCTGATGCATATCTTCATGCACTCGGGCCACGGCGGCCACGGTGGTGGG
>JANLQZ010000069.1:0-3313 GCA_031368125.1 Betaproteobacteria bacterium | reverse complement strand
GTGCTGAACTTCAAGGTGTCGGACCGCATCGACGGTGCGATCACCTTCCTGCGCTGCTTCCCGAACCCGCTGCACCACAGCCTGGGCATCGGGCGCGGGCGCAATGCACTGAACCACGTGAACTTCATGACCCCGCACGTCGACGACGTGGGGCGTGCGTTGTGGCGGCTGCGGCGCGCCGGCGTCACCATCGTCAACGGCCCGGGGCGGCACCTGCCGTCGGGCAGCCTGTTCCTGTATTTCCTGGATCCCGACGGCCTGACGCTGGAGTTCAGCGCCGGCATGGAGGAGTTCCCCGAGGCCGGTGCGCGCGCGGCGCGTCTGTTGCCGCGCGAACCCAGGAGTTTCGACCTCTGGGACGGACCGGTCGACCCGCGCAAGAGCGCGGTCGGCGAGATCGAACGCGACGCAACCTGAGGACCGCAACCCATGCCTGCATACACCCATTTCGATGTGGAGCCGATGACCGCCTTCGTCGGCGCGGAAATCCATGGCGTCGACCTGTCGCGGCCATTGAGCGCGGCGGCGCTGGCGGAACTGCGCCGCGCCTGGCATACGCACGGTGTCGTGTTCTTCCGCGACCAGACACTCTCGCACGAGCAGCACATCGCGTTCGGCCGCCAGCTCGGCGAGCCGTACATCATGCCGTCGGCGGGCGTGAACCACCCCGAGCATCCGGAGCTGTTTCGCCTGTACGCGGACGAGCATTCGTCCTATGTCGCCGGCGAAGGCTGGCAGGCGGACGGCACCGGCGAGGTCGCGCCGCCGCTGGGCGGGTTGATGGCGATCGAAGAGCTGCCGCCAATCGGCGGCGACACCCTGTTTGTCAGCGTGCACGAGGCGTACCGGCGCCTGTCGCTTGCGATGCAATCCTTCCTGCGCAGCCTGAAGGCCGAGCACAGTGCGGCCAAGGCCTGGGGCCGCGTCCACTACGCCACGCCGGCGGGCGGGTTTCCGCTCGCGCTGCATCCGGTGGTGATCCGGCACCCGGTCACCGGACGCGAGGCCTTGTACGTCAACAGCGGCTTCACGACCCGTATCGTCGACCTCGCACCGGCCGAAAGCGACGCGCTGCTGGCGTTCCTGTTCCGGCATCTGGAGACGCCGGATTTTGCCTGCCGCTTCCGCTGGCGCTCCGGTTCGGTGGCGTTGTGGGACAACCGCGCGGTGCAGCACTGCGCGTTGTTCAACTACCAGCCGCACCGGCGCTCGGGCTGGCGTTACACGATCCAGGGCCCGCGCCCGGAGCCGGCATGAGCGGACCGTGGCTTCTCAGGTATCGGCCCCGCCGTGCGGGACAGCCCCGTGCTTCGCCGCACGCGCACGCGGTCCGGACGCCTGTGGGCGGTATCCGCCGCGGCCCGCCATGCGCAGGACGGTGCGACCGATGAGCGCCGAAACACCGACCGCCATCGACGTGCACACCCACGTCGTGCCCGGGCATTTCCCGTCCTACACCGGCTGCGGCTGCGATGTGGCCTGGCCGTCGATGCACCGCGCCGGGCCGTGCCATCGCCACGTGGTGATCTCCGGGCGAGTATTTCGGACCGTGCCCGATGTATCGTGGCACGGCGGCGCGCGTTGCGCCGAGACGGACCGGCTGCGCGTCGCGCGCCATGTGTTGTCGCCCATGCCCGAGTTGTTGTCGTATTGGCTCGACGCCGCCGATGCGCAGGTGCTGCTGCGTTTCGTCAATGAACAGATCGCGTCCCTGGTGGCCAGCGCGCCGCAGCGTTTCTTCGGCCTGGCCGGGGTGCCGCTGCAGGACATCGACCGCGCGATCGCGGAGATGCGCCACGCGATCGGGACGCTCGGCCTGTCGGGCGTGGAGATCGCCGGCAGCGTGAACGGCCGGTCGATCGGTGCGCCCTGGTTCGAGCCGTTCTGGGACGCCGCGCAGGACCTGGGCGCGGCGGTGTTCGTCCATCCACTGCGACCGGTGGCAATGGACCGGCTGGTCGGGCCGAAGCCGCTCGAGCAACTGCTGGCTTTTCCGTCGGACACCGGGCTGGCGCTGGCGTCGCTGATCACCGGCGGCGTGCTCGAGCGCCACCCGCGCCTGCGTATTGCGGCCAGCCACGGCGGCGGCACACTGCATGCGCTGTTGCCGCGCCTGCAACATGGGTGGGCCACCTTCGGCGAGCTGCGCGAAACCATGCCGAGCGCGCCCGCGGAGCTGGCCCGCCGGCATTATGTGGATGCGCTGGTCTACGACGACGCGGCGAACGCTACGCTGATCGACCGTTTCGGCGCCGGGCAGCTGATGCTGGGTTCGGACTTCCCGTTCTCGATCCAGGACGCCGACCCGGTGGCGCGCATCGAACGCGTCGCGCCCGATCCCGAATTGCGCGCCGCGTTGCTGTGGCGCAATGCCGAGCGCTGGCTCGACAGCCGCCGCGCCAGCGCCCCTGCCAACTGAAAGGAAACTGCCGACACCATGAATATCCGACCCCTTGGTCCGTCGTTCGTAGCCGAAGTCGACGGCATTGATTTGCGCGCGGCCCTGACGGGCGCGCAGGTGTCCGCGCTCGTCGAGGGCATGGACCGCTACGCGGTGCTGGTGCTGCACGGGCAGACTATCGACGACGCGCAGCAGATGGCCTTTGCGCGCTGTTTCGGCGCGCTGCAGGACGAGCGCGGCGGAAGCATCCTTCGCGACGAGGAGCTGCGGCTGCCGCGGGTGTTTGCCGATATCTCGAACCTCGGTACCGACGGGACGATGCTGTCGAACGACGACCGCCGGCGCCAGTTCGCCGCCGGCAACCGCCTCTGGCATTCGGACAGCTCGTTCCGTCCGGCGCCGCCCAGTTATTCGATCCTGTCGGCGCGGGTCGTGCCCGCGCGCGGCGGCGATACCGAGTTCGCTGACATGCGCGCGGCCTTTGACGCGCTCGACGACGAGACGAAGGCCGAGGTGCACGACCTAGTGGTCGAGCATTCGGTGCTGCATTCGCGCGGCCTGCTCGGCTTCAGTTTCTCCGACGAGGACCGGCGTTCCATGCTGGCGGCGCGCCAGCCGCTGGTGCGCACCCACCCTGGCGGCGGCCGCAAGTCGCTCTACCTGTCCGCGCACGCCGCGGACATCGAAGGCTGGCCGAAACCGCTCGGGCGCGTGTTCCTGCGCGAACTGACAGACCACGCAACACAGCGCGAGTTCGTGTACCGGCACCGCTGGTGCCAGCATGACCTGGTGATGTGGGACAACCGCGTGACGATGCACCGCGGCACGCGTTACCCGGAGTTCGCCGAGGTGCGCGACATGCGCCGCCTGTCGATCGCCGGCACCGGTCCGAACCTGCCCCAACCCGGTGCA
>JANLQZ010000022.1:0-2350 GCA_031368125.1 Betaproteobacteria bacterium | reverse complement strand
CGAAGCGCAACATGTACCTTGGCGCTTCGCGGCCAGGGTGCCATGCCGTTGCGCGTCCGGTTGAACGACAGGTTAGGCCGCGCACTTGTGTCGAACGAAGGCGGAGAGAGCGTTCACGCGCCAACAGGCAGCGAAGATGGCGGACTCTGAGCATTGACGATTGGCCGGGGATCGTAGTAGCCACGAACGTAGACGATTTGGCCCTGAACGACCTGGATGTACTCCGCAAACGCGATTGGTCCGAACAGCGT
Organism: Betaproteobacteria bacterium; assembly: GCA_031368125.1. GTDB lineage: Bacteria > Pseudomonadota > Gammaproteobacteria > Burkholderiales > Burkholderiaceae_C > CAISIP01. The sequence goes on along the minus strand of JANLQZ010000022.1, from coordinate 2,099 downwards.
GTCGATGTTCATGAGCGCTACGCAGTGCTCTCCCTCAACGACCAAGCGGGTAACTTCAATGTGCTTAACGATTCTGGAAAACGGTTCCAGCGCTGCCAGAAAGGAAGATGCGCCTCGGTATGTATTGGTGGGGAACTCGCCAATGACATCTGGATGCAGAGCTACCAAGGACGGGTCGTTGGTTCGAACCGCCTGAATGTAGTTCTCAACGACCTGTACAACCGTGCTGGACATGGGACTTCCTTTGCTTGTGGAACCTGGAAGGATAGAGGCGGTGGGGTGTGCGGCCTAACGAATAGCGTTTATCTGACGCCGAGCCGAAGCTGATCGAAGGCACGGTGGTGCATGGCGTCAGATAAACCGTGTTGAACTGAACCGCCGGGATGGCGGTGGCATGGGCAGTGTAAGTTTCAGTGGCCGGTGTGGGCAATGCGATCACGCGCCGCCCCGAGGTGCGACGCGACGCCGAGCGCGCAGGTTGACGATGCAGGCCGCGCGCGATTGCTGTGACAGCGACGATGGGCGGCCCGCTGTGCTGCTGCGGCGAGGCCGGCGCGCGAAGGGACTGGCCTGTGTGCGCGACCAGGCCATGCACGCGTGCGACGGCACGTTCGGATCACGGCGGCCCTCGGCAGGCAGCCAGCGTGGGCGCGGCGATGGCCGCGCGGTCGGCGCCGCGATGCTCGACCACGCGCCAGCGCCCGAGCCGGCAATGCGGGCAGCACTCGACATCGATGCCCGCCACGCGGCGCATGAAATCCTTCGCGTCCTCGCGCGCCTGTGGGTTGGCCGCGGGCATCGCCAACAACTTGCGCGCTGTGGCCAGCCGCTCGGTCTTGGCCGCCGGGGCGAGCAGCCCGTAGTGGCGAATGCGCTTGAAGCCCGGCGGCAGCACATGCTGTAGCAGCCGGCCGATGAACTGCTCGCCGGGCATGGCGATGACGCGCTTGCCGCCCGTGGCGTCGGCGCGCACGCGCAGCAGCACCTTGTCTTGCGCGATGGCCACCAGGCGTTCGTTGCCGATGGCCGTGCGGTGCGTGTAGCGCGCCAGGTAGTCCAGCACCGCGGCCGGTCCGGCCAGCGGCGTCTTGGCATAGACCACCCAGTCGTGGCGGTGCAGCGCCTGCACACGCTGGGCGCGTGCCAGCGCGGTGTCGGCCGGGTCGCGCGGCAACGCAGCGAGTTCGCCGGCTTGCGCCAGTGCCTGCGTGAACTTGCCCCTGAACACCCTGGACAGCGCATGCACCGGGAACAGGAAGCTGCGTGCGCGCTTGGGTTCGATCCAGCAGCCGTGGTCGCCGGCGAGCGCGCCGCAGGCCATCAACGCATGCACATGCAGGTGCCGGCGCAGGTCCTGCGTCCAGGTATGCAGCACCAGCGTGAAGGCGCCGATGCCGCCGAGCCAGCGCGGGTTGGCCGCGAACTCGGCCAGCGTGGCCGCCGTGCACTGCATCAGCGTGTCGTAGACCCAGCGCGGATGCACTGCGGCCAGCGCGTTGAGCTCGTGCGGCAGCGTGAATACCAGGTGGCAGTACGGCACGTCGAGCAGTTCGGCCAGGCGCGCCGCGCGCCAGGCATCACGCTCCTTTGTCTGGCACTGCGGGCAATGCCGGTTGCGGCACGAGTGCCAACGCCACTGCTCGGCGCCGCAGCCGTCGCAGCGCAGGCGCTGGCCACCGAGTGCCGCGGTGCGGCAGGCGACGATGGCGCGCCAGGCCCGCGCCTGCGCGGTGCCGAGGCCATGCACGCGCAGATAGCCCGGCCCGAAGTGGCGCAGCACCTCGGCCAGCGTGGTGGCCACCGCAGCTCAGTGGGTCGTGATCGGCGGCAGCGCGCTCAGCAGTGCCAGCGGCTGGCTGCGGGCGCCGTCAGGCACGTCCGGGCGCGTCAGGTGCAGATAGCGCGTGGTGGTGCTGACATGGTTGTGGCCGAGCCATTGCTGCAGGCTGTACAGGTCGTAGCCGGCCTCCAGCAGGTGCGTGGCGTAGGCGTGGCGCAGCGAGTGGATGCCGCCACGCTTGGTGATGCCGGCGGCGTCGCGCGCGAGGTAGTACCAGCGCTGGGCGCTGCCGGTGTCGATCGGCCGCGATGGATCGCGC
>JANLQZ010000962.1:0-1835 GCA_031368125.1 Betaproteobacteria bacterium | reverse complement strand
TGAAGGCGCCGCTGCTGGTCTCGGCCAGGCGCGCCTGCACCACCGGATGGCGTCCGGCGCGGATGTCGATGCAGGGCTCGGCCACGAACTGCGGCGCACACCAGTCCAGCGTCAGCGAACGCTCGCACAAGGCGCCCAGCGTGTCCAGTGCCGCCACCGCGCGCGCCACCCTGGTGAGGGCCGGCACATGGGGCTGCAGGTCGTCCTGCAGGCGCTCGTACAGCCACTTTTCCCGGGCCAGCGCACGTTCCTGTGCGCCGAGCGCCTTGTCTTCGAAGGCCTTGAGTTCGGGCGTGATGAAGCGCTCGGCGTTCTTGAGCGTCTGGCGCCGGCGGTAGTCGGCCGGCACCTTGTCGGCCTGTCCTTGCGTGACCTCGATATAGAAGCCGTGCACCTTGTTGAACTGCACACGCAGATTGGCAATACCGGTACGGGCCCGCTCGCGTTGCTCCAGGTCGAGCAGGAAACCGTCGCAGTTGTCCTGGATCGCGCGCAGCTCGTCGAGTTCTGTGTCGAAACCGCCGGCGATCACGCCGCCGTCGCGCACCAGCGCGGCCGGCGAGGGGTCGATCGCGCGTTCCAGCAGCTCGGCGCAACCGGTGGGTGGGCGCAGGTCCTGCGCCAGCGCGGCGAGCCAGTCGTCGCGTCCTGGCAGCAGCGGCTCCAGCAGTGCGGCTTTTCGCAGCGTGAGTTGCAGAGCGACCAGTTCGCGCGGTCGCACCTGGCGCAACGCGATACGCGCCGTGATGCGTTCGATATCGGAACAGCCCTTGAGGTTTTCCCGCAGGCCTCGCCACTGGCCATTACGCAGGGCGGTGATGGCGTCCAGGCGCTGGCGCGCCGCCGAACGCTCACGCTGCGGCTCCAGCAGCCAGTGCCGCAGCAGCCGGCTGCCCATGCCGGTCATGCAGGTGTCGAGCAGCGAGAACAGGGTCGGCGACGGCTCGCCGCGCAGCGTCTGCGTCAATTCCAGGTTGCGCCGCGTGGTCTGCGGCAGGTGCAGCAGCGCGTCGTTGTGCTGGACCCCGATACCCAGCACGTGCGACAGCGGCCGGCCCTGCGTGTGTTCGGCATACGCCAGCAGCGCCGCGGCGGCGGCGTGCGCGAGCGGCAGCTCCTGCGCGTTCCATGCCGCGAGGCTGGTCACCCGCAGCAGCTCCTGCAGCTTGCGCTGCCCGAGCGGCCCGTCGAACTGCCACTGTGGGCGCGTGGTCATCGCCACCCCATTGGTCGCGCACCAGGCCTTGAGCCGGGCCTCGAAGGCCGGCGTGAGCGCGGCGCTGTACAGCAGTTCGCTCGGATCGGTGCGTGCAAGCCAGTCAGCCACCTCGTCGGGAGCACACTGCGCCAGCTGCAACTCGCCGTGGGTGACACTGAGCCAGGCCAGACCGCACTGGTTGCGCAGGCCCTGGTGCACGGCCATCAGCACCGATTCGGCCTTGTCGGACAACAACTCGGCGTCGGTCAGGGTGCCCGGGGTGATCACGCGCACCACCTTGCGCTCCACCGGCCCCTTGCCGGTGACTTCACCCACCTGTTCGCAGATCGCCACCGACTCGCCCAGCTTGATGAGTCTGGTCAGGTAGGTCTCGACCGAATGGAACGGCACGCCCGCCATCACCACCGGCGCGCCGCCCGACTGGCCGCGTTGTGTCAGCGTGATGTCGAGCAACCGTGCCGCCTTCTGGGCGTCGGCATAAAACAGCTCGTAGAAGTCACCCATGCGGTACAACACGAGCGTATCGGGGTACCCGGCCTTGATGGCCAGGTACTGGGCCATCATGGGGGTGTGCGTTTTTTCTGCGTCGGACATTCGGGGGAGTCTATCAATGGCA
>JANLQZ010000940.1:0-4903 GCA_031368125.1 Betaproteobacteria bacterium | reverse complement strand
ATCCCGCATCTGCTCGAACAGGCCCGCGAACGCTGCAAGGTCGCCTTCGACGGCGATGCTTCGGTATGGTCACTGCTCAAGGCCGACCCCGACCGCTACATTTACCCGGCCATGAAAACCGGCGTCTTCGATGCCAGCGGCAACGTGGTGCCTGTCACCGTGCTGCCGGACTTTGTGCAAGCAGGAATGATCGACCCCAAGGCGCGCATGTTCGAGCGCCGCTACAACCTGGGCGAAGCTGTCTTTCACGTTGCGGGCCCCAGCGGTCAAACGCAACGCGGCACCCTACCCACCGAAACCTGGCGCGAGTACGTCGAGCGCCGCAGCCGGTGCCTGGCCGTGCGCCAGAAGCTCGCCGGTGGCGAGGTGAGGAGCGCTGACGACCTCATCACCCTCAACCTCGACATCCGCCAGTTCATGCAGGATGTCATCGACACCTGCACCAGCCCCGACTTGTTGCGCGCCGTCTGGCAAGCCATCGTCGGGCGCGTGCCGGAACGGGCCAACGAAAAGTTCCGCCATGGCATCGCCATTCTCGACCCCACCTGCGGCTCGGGCGCTTTTCTCTTCGCCGCGCTCAACGTTCTGGAGGCGCTGTACGAAGCCTGCCTCGACCGCATGGAAGGCTTTGTCGAAGATGCCAAGAAGCTCGGCAAGCCGGGCGAAGCCGATTTCATCAAAGTTCTGGAGGAAGTGGGGCACCATCCTTCGCGCAGCTACTTCATCTACAAGAACATCATCCTGCATAACCTCTTCGGCGTGGACATCATGGCCGAGGCGGTCGAAATGTGTAAGCTGCGCCTCTTCCTCAAACTGGTGTCGCAGGTGGACGGCGGGCGCGAGCTGGAGCCGCTGCCCGACATCGACTTCAACATCCGCGCCGGCAATACGCTGGTTGGCTATGCCACTGAGGCACAGTTCGACGCCGCCAACACACTCGCCAGCGACCAGTCGCACCGCGCCGAAATCAAGGCCAGCACCGCGGACCTGGCCGATGCATTTGATTTCTTCCGGCAGCAACAAACCGTGCATGGCGGCAAGGTCACAGCGGACGACAAGCGCAAGCTGCGCGATAAGTTGAACGGCCTGAGCCTGGAGCTGGACCGCTATCTTGCTCAGGACTACGGCATCAACCCGAAAAAGAGGGAAGAGTTCGCCGCATGGCGTACCTGCCACCAGCCTTTTCATTGGTTCGCGGAGTTCTACGGGGTGATGCGTGAGGGAGGGTTTGATGTGGTGATTGGGAATCCACCGTATGTTGAATTATCCAGTGTTACGACATACACACCCGTCGGATTTCTACTTGAATCAACAGGCAATCTTTTTTCAATCTGCACGGAGTGATTTGTTCATCTAATGGGATCGGCGCGGCTCGGTGTGATAGTGCCTATCAGTTCAGTGTCCACGCCCCGAATGACTCCGATGATGGAATTTATGGAGAAAGCTTTCCACCAACTATGGGTAAGTAATTTTGCTGTCCGTCCAGCGAAGCTCTTTACCGGCGTTGACATGAATCTCTCAATTCTCATTGGGCGACATGCACGGATGGACGCGAGTGCGCATTATTTGTACAGCACACGCTACAACAGATGGAATGAGTCTGCTCGTGATTCACTTTTCTCGGCTTTGTCGTACGCACCAAGTTTGCGCCATCCCGCAACGCACGCCATTTTCAAATTTGGGTCCACGGTGGAAAGCGCTCTACTTAAAAAAATGCAAATGCAGAAACCGCTTTCGTTCAGTCTACCGACCAAAAATAGCCATAGTGCGAAAATTTATTATCACAGTGGCGGAAGATACTTTCGGAAATGCATTGAGCAAAAACTATCTAATGAATATAAAGAACTGCCGGTCAGATTGGGGGCGGAGAAGAATGTAATCAGCCTCATATCTTCTACCCTCTACTACTGGTATTGGCTTCTCGAATCTGATTGCTACCATGTGACAAAAACTGACGTATTGGAGTTTCCGGTGCATCCGGCAGTTCTATCCGATTCGAAACTGATTGAACTTGGAAGCAATCTATTGGCCGATCTTGAAAAGAACGCTGTAGTTAGAACTCGGCACAGAAAAAGTGGCGAAGTTGTACAAGAGGTTAATTATTACGTTGGAAAGTCAAAAGGACTTATTGACCTGATTGACGTCAATATAGCGAAGCATTACGCGCTAACTGATGAAGAAACCGACTTCATCATCAACTACGACATCAAGTACCGCATGGGCGGAGCCGGGGAGGAGGAAGAATGAAGCCGCTTTCCGTCTTGCGCGCCCAACTTGCCGCCGGGGAGTTCGAGTTCACGCAACATGCGTTGAAACGGGTGGTCGAACGCAACATCGCCAACCATGAGATTCGCGAAGCCAGCGCGCACGCCGTCATCATCGAGGATTATCCCGCCGACAAATACGGCCCCAGTTGCCTGCTGCTCGGCTTCAGTATCGCGAACCGCCCCCTGCATATCCAGGTCACGCGTCAGTCCGGGCAGCCCCGGCCGAAAATCATTACCCTGTATGAACCCGATCCGGCAGAATGGGTCGATTTGGTTGAAAGGAGAAAGTAACCATGTCCAAATGCGAAGTCTGCGGCAGCCGTGAGTTCCGCCGCGAGGAAGTGGAAGAGGTTTTCCACGTCAATGGGCACTACGCGCTGGTCGAACATATCCCCGCGACGGTATGCGTCCAGTGTGGCGAAAAGACCTTCGATGCGACGACGGCCGAAGGTATCCGTCAAATGCTGAATGAGCGGCCCCAACCCGCCCGGTCGGTGGCGATGGATGTCTTCGCCTACTGAACATCGGCACAGACCGGGATGAAATTGGCGATCGATGCGGCCTTCGCGAGCAGATGGCGTGCCGGCCCTGTCGTATTGCCTGCTGCCCTGGTCAAAGGCGTCGCTCCGGAATGGGCGGAACGAGTAGTCGGCGCTGGTGAGACGGCGCTGCTGGACGAACCGCTGCTCGGCCTTATCGCCTCCCGCGAATGCCCCGGCAAGGTCCTGCTCGAAACCTTGGAACGTGTGCCGGAATGGGTCAAGGCCGGTCGGGTCATCGTCAGCGGCTTTCACTCGCCGCTGGAGCAGCAGGTGCTGCGCTCACTGCTCCGGCGCAACGGTCGTGCAGTCAAAGTGCTGGCGCGCGGCTTGGGTGACAAAGGCGGCAACTATCGCCCCACCGCCGAAGAACGCGAACCCCTCGCCAACGGCCGCATGCTGGTCATCAGCGCCTTCGCCCCCAGCGTTGCCCGCACCACCCGCGAAACCGCGCTGGCGCGAAACCGCCTGGTGCTGGCGCTGGCCGCCGAGATCGTCGTCCCCCACGTCGCCGCCGGCAGTCCGCTTGCTGCGCTGCTTTCGGAGTAAACACCATGAGCAAGAAAGTCACCCAGCAGGACACGTCTGCCGAGCATCTGGTCGTTTTTCAAAGCCGCGAAATTCGCCGCACTCTGCACAACGACGAATGGTGGTTCGTCATCACCGACATCGTTGCCGCGCTGACGGACGCCGCCGATCCGTCGGACTACTGGAAGAAGATGCGCAGGCGTGACCCCGACTTGAGCCTGGACAGCCAAGGGGGGGGACAAATTGACCCCCCCCTGGCGCTGGCGTTTGAGACGGCGGGCGGGCGGCAAAAACTCCAGTGCTGGAATACGCAAGGCATTTTTCGCTTGATCCAGTCCATCCCCAGCCCCAAAGCCGAGCCTTTCAAACGCTGGCTGGCCAAAGTGGGCAAAGAACGCCTCGACGAGATCGAAAACCCCGAGCTGGCCATGGGCCGCATGCAAGACCTCTACGAAAAGAAGGGCTACCCCAAGGAGTGGATCGACAAGCGCCTGCGCGGTATTGCGGTGCGCCAGGACCTGACCGACGAGTGGAAGCAGCGCGGGGTGACCAACAGCCAGGAATTCGCCATCCTGACCAACGAAATCATGCACGGCACCTTTGCGCTGAAGGTGGACGAGTACAAGCAGGTCAAAGCGCTGGCGCGGGAGAACCTGCGCGACCACATGACCGACATCGAGTTGATCCTGACCATGCTGGCCGAGGCAACCACCACCAAGCTGCACCGCGACCGTGACTCAAAAGGCATGACACCGCTCAAGAAGGATGCCAAAGACGGCGGCGCAGTGGCCGGGCGCACGCGCAAGGATATTGAGAAGCAGACGGGGAAGCCGGTGATCTCGGCAGAGAATTTCAAGCAGTTGGCGGGTAAGAAGGCGAAGAAGCTAAAAAGTGGCGAGGGCTGACTGGCCACAAGCGTTGTGCATTGCCATCCGATCGATTGCGTTGGATGGGCGACACGGTGAGAAATTCTTTTGGTAGCCGGTTGGTCACTTTTTGCAGTCCGATTGACGACAGTCGGGGTGCGAATTTCAGAGGGGATATTTTTGGGGGTACTTTGATTTTCTATAATCGAAAACTCTAGTATCCATACGGGTTTCAAGCCATGATGTGAACGACGCCTTCCCGCCAGCCAATAAGATTCACCTCGCCGTGAATTCGAAAACAATGAGCGTTGAAGATGCTGCCAAAACAGCGTTGCAACGCCTCGAATGGATTTCAGCACACGATGGTGCCAGACGCGATGCGCCGCAAGCGTGGCTCGGGTGGTTTGCACGACATGACTCGAGCGCCAATTGCAATCTCTCATCATCATTTCCCCGAAAACGCTCACTTCCAGGCTGGCCAACAAGCCGCTATACAATCCGCCGGGTCAGGAGAGAGTCTTCCCCGAGAAGACCGCCGAAGGCGCAATGCGGGCTGATTTCAGCGCTATGAACGCTCAGGCAAAAGGACTGGCAACCGCCGGTGGGTAGCAATACCCAAAGGCGTTCCCCACTGGAGAGAGGCTGCACACCATGCAGCCCACCGAAGGAGCAAGCCGCAACGCGGTGAATCTCTCAGGTACCA
>JANLQZ010000933.1:0-1588 GCA_031368125.1 Betaproteobacteria bacterium | reverse complement strand
CGCGATGCCGATCACGTCGGCGAACACCAGCCCGCCATAAGCGTGCACCACCTCGATCGCGGGGCGCGGGCTGCCCAGCGCGGTCACGACCACCGGGGGTTGGTACTTGGCCACCAGCGCCAGGTCTTCTGCCAGGCGGGTATTGGAGGAGTGGGTGACCAGGTTGGCGCACCAGGGCCCGATGGTCGCGCCGGGCTCGGTGTCGCGCGCCCGTGCGAGGCCTTCGGTGATCTGTTTCATCCACGCGTCGAGCTGCGCGATCGGGCGCGCGTTGGGCGTGGGAAAGGCGCCGATGATGCCGGCCCGGCACGCCTCCAGCACCAGATCCGGCCCGGAGATCAGGAACATCGGCGCCGCGAACACCGGCAGGCGCAACGCGAACGGACAGGGGCGCAACGACAGGGTCATGGTTTTTCCGTCGCCGCGCCCACCAGCGCCAGCAGCAGTTGCGCCAGCTGCGCGGGTTGCTCCAGGGGTGTCTGGTGGCCGGCCTGTTCGATCCACGCAAGCCGCGCGCCGGGTACCAGCCGGGCCAGTTCCTGCGACAGGGCGGGCGGGGTCACCTGGTCCGCGCGTCCGCATGCCACCAGCACCGGTATGGCCAGTTGCGCCAGCATCGCGCGCTGGTCTGAGCGCGCGATGATGGCGCGGGTTTGCCGGATCGCGGTCGGTGCGCCGACCGCGTGCATCATGCGGCGCATGCCGTCCACCAGCGCGCTGTTCGACCGGCTGTCGGGGTGCAGGCTGAACGGGATGATGCCTTCGACCGTGCGTTCGAAATTGCGCTCCAGCGCGGCGATGGTCTTCTCGCGCACCAGGGTCGACTCGGGCGTCTCGATGTTGGCGGCGCTGTCCACCAGCGCGAGGGCAGACACCCGGCCCGGGTGCGCCGCCAGCAGCTCGATGGCGACGTAACCGCCCATGGAAAATCCGCAGACCACCAGCGGTGTGCCCGCCGGCAGGTCGGACACCAGGCGCCAGGCGTCCTCGGCCATGGCGGCGATCGAGTCCTGGGTCTGGACATCCGCGCAACGCAGCTCCATCTGGCCCCGCAGGTACACCGTGACCGGGTCCCAGATCGCGGCCGTGTTGAACATGCCGGGGATGAGCAGCAGCACCGCTTTCATGCCACCTCCGGCGCCAGCGCCCGTGCCTGCAGGCGCAATTCGCGCTTGAGGATCTTGCCGACCGGGTTGCGCGGCAGGGCCGCGAGCGGCAGCAGGTATTCCGGCAGCTTGAAGGCGGCGATGTGCTGCTCGTGGCGCAGGTAGTCGGTGAGGTCCTGCAGGCGCAGCGCTTGCCCTTCGGCCGCCACCACGCAGGCGCACAGTTTCTCGCCCATTACCGCGTCGGGCACACCGACCACCGCCACCTCGCGCACGCCCGGGCAGGCCGCCAGCAGGCCTTCGATTTCCTCGCTCGATATGTTCATGCCGCCGCGGATCACGAGGTCCTTGGAGCGGCCCACGAAGCGGTAGTACTGCAGCGCATCGCCGGCGATCTCGAACAGGTCGCCGGTGCGGTAGAAGCCGTGCTCGTCGAAGGCGCGCGCGCTCATCTCCGGGGCGCGGTAGTAGCCGCTGAACAC
>JANLQZ010000926.1:0-5620 GCA_031368125.1 Betaproteobacteria bacterium | reverse complement strand
CTCCATGTTGGTCTTGGTGGCCTTCATCTGCTTGAGCACCAGCTCCATCGATTCAACCTCGTCCATGTTGTACAGGAACTGGCGCAGGATGCGGGTCTTCTGGAGGATATCGGGCGCCAGCAGAAGTTCTTCACGCCGGGTACCGCTGCGGTTGAGCTGGATCGAGGGGAACACGCGCTTCTCGTAAAGCCGCCGGTCCAGGTGGATCTCGGAATTGCCGGTGCCCTTGAATTCTTCGAAGATCACCTCGTCCATGCGGCTGCCGGTATCGATCAGCGCGGTTGCGATGATCGTCAACGAACCGCCCTCCTCGACATTGCGTGCGGCACCGAGGAACCGTTTCGGGCGCTGTAACGCATTGGAGTCGACGCCGCCGGTCAGCACCTTGCCGGACGAAGGGACGACGTTGTTGTACGCCCGCGCAAGCCGCGTAATGGAGTCCAGCAGGATCACCACGTCCTTCTTCAGTTCCACCAGCCGCTTGGCGCGCTCGATCACCATTTCGGCAACGTGTACATGGCGTGCCGCCGGTTCATCGAAGGTCGACGCGATGACTTCGCCCTTGACCGTGCGCTGCATCTCGGTCACCTCTTCGGGACGCTCGTCCACCAGCAGGACCATCATGTGGCTGTCGGGATAGTTCGCGGCGATCGCATGCGCGATGTGCTGCATCATCACCGTCTTGCCGCTCTTGGGCGGCGCCACCAGCAATGCCCGCTGTCCTTTGCCGATCGGGGCAATGATGTCGATGATGCGCCCGGTGATGTTTTCTTCGCCCTTGATTTCCCGTTCAAGTTTCATCTGCTCTTTCGGAAACAGCGGCGTCAGGTTCTCGAACATCACCTTGTGCTTGTTTTCTTCCGGGCCGCCGCCGTTGACCTTGTCGAGCTTGTTGAGCGCAAAGTAGCGCTCGCCATCTTTGGGAGTTCGCACTTCACCTTCGATCATGTCGCCCGTGTGCAGGTTGAAGCGCCGCACCTGGCTCGGGCTGATGTAGATGTCGTCCGTGCTCGCCGTGTAGCTGGTGTCCGGGCTGCGCAGGAAGCCGAAGCCGTCGGGCAGGATCTCCAGTACGCCGTCGGCGATGATCTGCTCGCCTGTGCGCGCGCGTTTCTTGATGATCGCGAACATCAGCTCCTGCTTGCGCATGCGCCCGGTATTTTCTATCTCAAGTTCTTCTGCCTGCTTGAGGACTTCCGACACGTGCAGTGCCTTGAGTTCGTTTAAGTGCATGGAATGGTCCCAGGGGGGAGGTGTATGAAGCAGGCGGGAACAGGAGGAGGGGGGTGGGGCGAGGCCAGAAGATGGCCTTGACCCCAACGTTCCAAATCTGGAACTCGAACCGGCTCAAGCTTGAAGCCGGCGATCGGACTGGATTATGACAGGAAAAAGTGGCGCGAAAGGAACGGCGGCCGGTCCCACGCGCTGCGCTGCGCGAAGCTTCTCAGGCGAGTTGCTGGTCGATGAATGCGGTAAGCTGGGATTTGCTCATGGCGCCAACTTTGGTGGCTGCGAGTTGCCCGTCCTTGAAGATCATCAAAGTGGGAATGCCGCGAATACCATATTTGGCCGGAACATCACGGTTTTCGTCGACATTCATTTTCGCGATCTGCAGCTTCCCGGCGTAACCGGTTGCCACCTCGTCGAGGATCGGGGCAATCATCTTGCAGGGACCACACCATTCAGCCCAGTAATCGACCAGAACCGGCTGCGACGATTGCAGCACCTCGGCTTCGAAAGAAGCGTCCGACACATGTTTGATGAGTTCGCTGGCCATGGTGTTTCCTTGATGGGGACGGTACAGGTAAAGTGGGGAAATTGTGACAGAAACCAACCCTGCCCGCCCCGTGTCCCGGCACTATGGCTGAAATAGCGACAGGCCATCAGGTGAGCTCGGACTGGGATCGGGTGACCGAGCGCATACGCAACGAGATGGCTCTGCATGGCGTTCACGCGTCCCGTACCGTGGTACTGGTGCCGTACGCACAACTGATGCCGGTGGCGCGCAGCGCCTGGGAGCGTTGCGGGCAGGGCTCGGAGCCCCGCACCCATTTCGTGCCGCGCTTCGAGACCACCATGAACTGGACCAGGAGCCTTGCGGGATTCGAGCCCGACGGCGACGACTTGCGGCTGGACGCCGCCCGTGACGCGCTGACGGCCGCCTCGTTGCTCGAACGCGCCGGCCTGGGTGCGCACGCCGGTGCATTGGCCGGTCGCCTGATGGAGGCCGCCTGGACCTTGGCCCGGCCGGCGGCGGCGGTCGAGCCGGCCCTGCGTTCGCATTGGGGTACAAGGCTCGCGGCCGAACTCGCGGCGCAAGGGACCGCGCCAGCGCTGGAGCAGGAAAACCAGCTCGGGTTGCTGGCGCTGGCCTGGGCGGCCAACTCGGCCTATCGGACCGATGTATTGTTTGGTGCCCACGCGGACTTGCTGGTACTGCTCGAGGGCCTGCAGCCCGAACCACTGCATGAAGCACTGCGGGGCGTGTGGGGCGAACGCGCCGTATCGATCCGTTTGAACCAGCCGGGCGAATCCGGATCGGTCGCACTGCACCGGGCGCAGGATTCCGAAGACGAGGCAGAGTGTGCCGCTGCGTGTGTTCTGGCGCAGCTGGCGCAGGGGCGTACGCCGGTCGCGCTGGTGGCTCAGGATCGCATGCTGACCCGCCGGGTGCGTGCACTGTTGGGCGAGCGGGGCGTGGCAATTCGGGACGAGACCGGTTGGACCTTGTCCACCACACGCGCCGCCGCTACCGTGATGGGGCTGTTGCGCGCAGCAGCCTGGGACGCGTCTACCGACGCGGTGCTCGACTGGGCCAAGAATGGGAGCGGCTTCGACCCTGGCGCCGTAGCCCAATTCGAGACCGCGCTGCGGCGCGCCGGCATACGCGAATGGCGGCGGGCACCGGTCGAGGACGGCATACATTCGCAGATCGAGGCGCTGCGTGATGGTTTGCAGACGGCACGCGTGTTGTCCGGCTGGTTGCGGGATGTGCGTTCGGCCTTGCAGCAAGCCGGGCAATGGCAGTCCCTGGCCGACGATCCGGCCGGGCAGGCGGTACTGGCGGCCCTGCGCCTGCGCCAGGGCGCGGAAGACGAGTTTTCAGATGTTCCGAAACGCCTAAGCCAGAGCGCGTTCGCGGCGTGGGTCGGGCAGGCGCTGGAGGCTGGCAGTTTCCTGCCTCCGCATCCGCCACAGGCGCAGGTCGTCATCCTGCCGCTGAGCCAGTTGCTGGGCCGCGCGCTGGCAGCAGTAGTTCTGCCTGGTTGTGACGAGATCCGGCTGCCGGCCTGGCCCGAGGCCCAGGGTACATGGACGTCGGCGCAACGCGCCTTGCTCGGTCTGCCGGCACGCGCGCAACTTGCCGGTGCAGCCCGTGACGCATGGCAATACGCATTGCGATTTCCGACCATCGACATCCTGTGGCGCGCCAGCGAAGGTGGTGAGCGCCTGCTGCCCAGCCCGTTTGTCCAGCAGTTGTTGTTGGATGCGCCGCTCGCGTGCGCCGATCATCGCGTGGACCGTGCGCTGCAACCGACGCCCGGCCACATGCCCGAGCCAATGGGGACGGCCTTGCCGTTGCGCCGCCTGTCGGCCAGCGCGTACGAAGACCTGCGCCAGTGTCCGTACCGGTTCTTCGCGTTGCGCCAGCTCGGGCTGCAAGAATCGGACGAACTCGACACCGAACTCGGAAAACGCGACTTTGGCAACTGGCTGCATTTGCTGCTGCGGCATTTTCACGAGGCGCTGGCGGCCACCCCCGTCAGCGCGCCGGAGTTGCGGCGCGCGATGATCGATGCCGCCGCCGACCGAGCGGCGCGGGAACTGGGGCTGGCGCAAAGTGAATTTCTGCCATTTGCCGCTTCATGGCCGCGCGTGCGCGAGGCGTATTTGCATTGGCAGGTGGCGCATGAATCGGGTGGCGCCGTGTTTGCCGCGGCCGAGGCGTCCCGGGAAGTGCAACTGGGTGAAGTGGTGCTGGCGGGTCGTATCGACCGCATCGACCGGCTCGCCGATGGCAGCGCCCTGGTGATCGACTACAAGACCGAAGCCCGCAACACCACGTCGGCGCGAATCAAAAACCTTTGTGAAGATACACAGCTGGCGTTTTATGCCGCGTTGCTCGACGACGACACACTCGGGGCCATGTACCTCCATGTGGCCGAGACCGAAGCAACGCGCGCTTATGTGCAGCCGGACATCGTCGCACTGCGCGACCACTTGCTGGCCGGCATACTGGACGACATGCAGCGCATCGGCTCCGGCGCGCGACTGCCGGCGCTGGGCGCCGGTCCGGTGTGCGAATACTGTGCGGCGCGCGGCTTGTGTCGCAAGGATTTCTGGGAGCTTGGTGACGCAGCGCCAGGGGCGCCTGAAGATGGCTGATCAATCCCTTGCGGCGGCGTACGAGAACAACGGCGAACGGGTCGCGGCCGAGGACTTCTACGCCATCGCCTGCGACCCGCGCCGCGATGTGGCGGTCGAGGCCTGCGCCGGCGCCGGCAAGACCTGGATGCTGGTTTCGCGCATCGTGCGCGCATTGCTCGACGGCATGGATCCCGCTGACGGACACCTGCGTGTGTCGCCGCACGAGATCCTGGCGATCACATTCACCAAACGGGCGGCCAGCGAAATGCGCGAGCGGCTTTACCGTTGGCTGGAGGACTTTGCCGCGGCGCCACCAGCCGTGCTCGAACTGGAGTTGCGCAGCCGCGGCGTGCGCGAGGTTGGCGGTCCCGACGGGTTGTCGGCGGTCGCCCGGCGTCTGTCGCAGTTGTACCAGCGTGTGCTCGAGAGCGGGCGCCAGGTGCAGATTCGCACCTTTCACAGCTGGTTCGCGGCCTTGCTGCGCGCCGCGCCGCTGTCCGTCCTGCAGCAACTCGGGTTGCCTTACAACTACGAACTGCTCGAGGATGACGAGCCGGCGATTGCGCTGGTGTGGCGGCGCTTCTACCAGGTGCTTGCAGGCGATACGCAGGGCAAGGCCGATTTCGAGGCGGTGGTGCTGATGTACGGGCGCTCGCAAACCGAAAAGGCCCTCTCGGTGGTGCTGGACAAACGCACCGAGTTCGTTTTGGCCGACGCCGATGGCGTGGTCGCCGGCTCGGTGCAATCCTTTGACAGCTTGTTTCCGGCCCTGGCGCACCTGGCGCATCCGGCTGCAGCACTGGACAACGCAGCCGCACGCGCGCGCTGGTTGGCCTGGGCTGCCGCTTTGGGGCAGGAAACCAACAAGACCCCCCAAAGGGCAGCGCAGGCGGTACGCGACGCGTTTGTTGTTGCCGTGGCGACCACCGAACCGAACCCGTCGGAGTTGCGCGAGCGGCTGTCCGTCTTGCGCAAGACTTTCTTCGTCGTCGGCGAGGACCGGCTGACCCAACACCTGCGCAAATACCCGGCGGCGCAGGAAGCCGAGCGCGAGTTGATCCTGTTGTGTGCGGCGCAGCGCCAGCACGAGGCCTGGCTGTACCAGCAGCGTATGGCCCGGCTGGCACGGTTGCTGGTGGCAGAGTACGCAGCGCTCAAACGCGAGCAGGGCTGGGTCGACATGTCGGACGTTGAACGGGCCGCGCTGCTGCTGTTGTCCGACCCGGTGTTGTCGGGCTGGGTGCAGGAACGG
>JANLQZ010000836.1:0-6928 GCA_031368125.1 Betaproteobacteria bacterium | reverse complement strand
GATCACCATCAACATGAGCGAATACCAGGAGGCGCACACCGTCAGCACGCTCAAGGGCGCGCCACCGGGCTACGTGGGTTATGGCGAAGGCGGCGTGCTGACCGAAGCGGTGCGCCGCAAGCCCTACAGCGTGGTGCTGCTAGACGAGGTGGAAAAGGCCCACCCCGACGTGCACGAGATGTTCTTCCAGGTGTTCGACAAGGGTTTCATGGAAGACGGCGAAGGGCGCTTCATCGACTTCAAGAACACGCTGATCCTGCTCACCACCAACGCCGGCACCGAGTTGATCGCCAGCATGTGCAAGGACCCCGAACTGCTGCCCGACCCCGAAGGCATGGCCAAGGCGCTGCGCGAGCCACTGCTGAAGATATTTCCGCCGGCGCTGCTGGGCCGGCTGGTGGCGATACCGTATTACCCGCTGAGTGACGAGATGCTTGGCAAGATCGTCAAGTTACAGTTGAATCGCATCAAGAAGCGGGTCGAGGCGCGGTACAAGATTCCGTTTGAGTATGGGGATGACGTCGTCAAACTCGTCGTGTCGCGCTGCACCGAGAGCGAGTCGGGCGGGCGGATGATCGATGCGATTCTGACGAATACGATGTTGCCGGATATCAGTCGGGAGTTTCTGACGCGGATGATGGAGGGTCGCACCATTGAACGTGTGTCCGTGCTTGTGACCGACGGCGCGTTTAGCTATGAGTTTTGAACGCTTCGCTAGGATTATTCTGGAGTGCTTAAACAAGGCACTCTGAGTGGACACCATTTCGCAGGCTTATTTTGGGTGCTTCAGTTAATTAACCAGAGGTTCAGATATGCCCGCATTGGATTGGCCGAATACACCCAACCTGATTCTTAGGATTGGTGGCGATGCAGCGTTTCAACAAAGGGCCGCTCGGGCACTTGATAAGATCAATCAATGCCCGGCAGGAAATACCCTACTAACGCAGCTTCGCGCACTCAGAATTAATGGTCGGGGGAATGTTGGGATCGCTTTGCCGGACGCCCAGCAAACCAGTAAGTGCGCCTTCTTGGATGTGGCTTCCAGCAACTGCAGAACGATGCTGGCGCAGGCTGTGCTCGACAATGTCGGCTCTGCCATGACTGAAATTCAACAGGCGCTGGCCGCCATCCCTGCGGCGATTGCAAATCCCGCGCAATGGCTTGCCAACGCGATAAACCAAACCCCAATCTACAACATACAAGGTCTGCCCAATGCAGCACCTTCTAACCTTGGTGTGGCGACTGCGGACGTTCAAGGGTGGCTGAACAATGCAGCTGCGTTCCCGCACACCGCGAATGGCGCGAATGTGCAGAACCTCACGTTGGCGCTTCTTGTTGCGCTTTGGCCGGGGGCGCGCACTCGCCCTGGCAACGGAGGTCACTGCCGTGTGCATTGGACAGAAAGCACGTCCATCGGTTTGACGACCGGGGTTCGAAGAACCAGGCCCAAGTCGGTCGGGTTGGCCCACGAGCTGATTCATGCATATTACTCAGTGAGTGGGTTGCAGATGGGCATCGATATCAACCACTACAGCACGGCTATTTTCGAGTACATGTGCGTCGGGTTGGGTCCATGGGCTGCCGAGCCAATCAGTGAGAACGCCATCCGTGCCGGTTTTGCAAATGTCGTGAAGAGCACCCACTTCAAAGGTAGGCTTCGCATTAATTACCGTGCCCTTATTGCACGACCGTGCTATTGAGATCGTGGCTGCTTGCCAAAATCTGGAGCTCAAGGTCTCACATTCCACATTCGACTTAAGCTTGGCGAATGACCAGTCCCCGTTGCCTTGAGTTAACCGACGCCCTGTGTAGGTTCATTTCGCGCGTCGATCATGTTGGAGTATCAGAACTGAGGCATGAATCCTGAACCCCACTGGCCCCAGAATCCCAAAAATCCCAATGATGTTATGAGGGTTTCGAATGCCGAGCCCTCAGGCTATCGGGTGGCAAAGCGATCGTGCCTTCACACTGGTTCTTTTGCGATGTATTAGCTTCGAATTGAGGACAATGATGGTAACTGCAGTTTATGATTTAGAGCGATTCAAATTACGCTCCTTCCATAGTTCCACGGCGCATATCCCGCCAGGCGGGCTGGGCTGTTTTGCTGCCTCCTACGACCCGCGTACGCAGATCATGGACATCGTAGTCAAGGTCTGCCCGCGCTTTGTTGGCCTGCCTGGCCAAGAGGTCGCCGAATCGACCAAGAAACGCTTCCTCGACGCATTCGACCAGCGCATTCCTGAGTTCTGGAACAATCGCTTCCAGTTCACCTGCACCAAGAGGGACTTCGAGGGAGTCAAGGCATTGCCGAGGTTTCGCGTCGTGGTCACTGATATAGCCAATGCTCATTACGACCTCAAGGTCGTCGATCAGGAAACCGGCAAGATCTGCGTCCGAACTGGAGAAGACCCCGGACTCGCGTCGCTGAAGGACAAGAAGTGGGACCCATACCGTGGCAAGCTGTCAGCGCAGTTTGCGATGCAGGCGATCTCCGCGGACCAACTGGTCAAGGCCGGGCAGATGTTCAATGCGATCGAGGCACCGGTCCGCATCGCCTATGGCACGGTGTCGGGTCAGGCCAAGTTGTCGATGGCCGCGATGGAGCGGCTCCATCGTCACGCCAAGGATCTCGAGTTCATCTTCCGCGGACTCGTCGCGCCCAAGCTGACGATCACCGGCCCAGGTGGCGACGGCAAGACTGCCGCCGATGCGGTCGGCTCGATCCTCAAGACATTCGGATTCGCTGGCAAGATCAATACCGCCAAGAACGGACCACCGGGCTTCGTCAAAGTCGAACTGTCGGCCAAAGAAGTTGCAAAGGCGCGCACGAAGGTCAGCTCGGGTGTCCAGAACTTTCCGCACTTCGCGCAATATGCGGTCGTCCACGAATTCGGCCATATGCTCGGCTTGCCCGATGAATATATGTGCTGCGGCACCAACACGGTATCGATCCTCGCGAGCTTCGGCCTTGCCGCCTTGTCGTCAGACGAGCGCGAAGCAATGACCGGCAATTCGGCGCAGACGACACAGGATTTCACTCCCGGCATTGATAAGTCGCAGGTCGAGTTCGTGAGACTGTGCCAGGCTTTCCGTGTGCCGACGCCGCCGTTCGGCCGCGCCAACCCGAGCCTGATGTCGACCGGCCACGAGTTCCTACCGGCACACGGCGTCACCGCGCTCAATTCGCTGGTGCGCATGACGCACCATTATTTTGCGCCGCAGGACTGGCGCATCGACATGCTGCGCTAGCGGGAGAACCGGGTCAGGTCGAATATCACAACATGTCGAGGCAGGGTCAGGGTCAGGTCTTCCTTTTCCCATTGGCCTGACCTAGGATCCGCGCATGAGTCGCCCCTCGCGCATCGAGTTTCCTGGTGCCGTCTACCACGTCACTTCGCGTGGCGACCGGCGCGAGATGATCTATCGCGATGACGATGACCGCGGCGCGCAGTTGACGGTCATCGCGCAGGCGATGGACCGCTTCGACGCACAGGTGTTGACCTATTGCCTGATGGGCAACCACTTCCATCTGGTGCTGCACACACGACAAGCCAATCTGTCGCGCCTGATGCGCCACGTCAACGGCGTCTACACACAAGCCTTCAATCGGCGCCACGGCTTGGTCGGTCATCTCTTTCAAGGCCGCTTCAAGGCGATTCTGGTGGACCGCGAGGCCTACCTGCTGGCCCTGTGCCGCTATGTGGAACGCAACCCGGTGGCTGCGGGCATCGCCTCAGCGCCTGACGATTGGCTTTGGTCGAGTTGCCGCGCTCACCTCGGCCAGGCGGCAACGCCCGATTGGCTGGACAGCGACGGTTTGCTTAGTTACCTGATCGGCGCGCCCGTGGACAGCGTGGCTCACCGGGAACGTGCGCTGCTCCTGTATGCGAAGTTGGTATCGCAGCGCCAGGACGACGACGAAACGTGCTGGCACGACGCGTTGCGAACCCAGGTCTTTCTGGGCGACGAGTCGTTCGTGGAACGCATGCAAGCACAGGCTGAACGCGAGCGCGTGCTGCACAAGGCGATACCGAAGGCGCGGCGCCTGCGGCCGTTGACGTGGCCGGACTGCTTGGCGCATTGCAACGGCGACCGCGCTCGGGCGCTGCACATGGCTTATCGCGAAGGCGGCGCCACGATGACGGCCTTGGCGCGGCAGGCGGGGCTGTCGGTGACGCACGTCAGCCGACTGATCGGGCCAGGGTCAAAAGGGAGACCTGACCCCTTGACTCCCTTGACTCCCATCAAGAAACGGGTCGAGGGGCGATACAAAATTCCGTTTGAATACGGCGACGACGTGGTAAAACTTGTTGTCTCGCGCTGTACCGAGAGTGAATCGGGGAGGGGCGGATGATTGATGCGATTCTGACCAATACGATGTTGCCGGACATCAGCCGGGAGTTTCTGACGCGGATGATGGCGGGCACGCCGTTCGAGCGGGTGCAGGTGGGTACGAATGAAGCCGGGTTCAGGTGCGACTTGAATGCCGTGGGCTGAAGTGCCGTTCATAGAATTCAAGGAGACGGGTCATGTCGAGCTACGCGGAACTCAAGGGCTTCATGGATCGCGCCATTGAGGTCAACGACCATTTCGAGAGATTTAAGAATAGTTCGCTGCACGAGCTGATTGAAGCCTTGAAGGCCGACCCGATGGACAAGAGGAGGGTCTTGCGCGAACTCGGCAAGATCCCGCAGGGCAAGGTGCTCAAATACAGCAATTCGATGCAGCATCTGCTGGCGACGTTTCCCGGGATGCATTCCGGCATGCTGCCTTGGGGGGCGCTGAAGGAAACGAACGCGGCCAAATTCCCGAAGACCGTGGTGCCTTCCACTTACAACCCGCGCAACAATCAGGGCAAGGAAATCGTCGTCGGCCAGCCGCCGACGGGCTTCCTCAACCAGACTTGCGAGATGTTCCTTCTCAATTCACTTGAGGCCAACGGCATCGTCCTGATCCATCTGTGCAAGCACCAGGATGCGATGAACAACACCTACAACGGAAAGAAGGTCGTCGAACACATCAATTCGGTGCTGCGGGTCGCCAAGGTGACATCCACGCCGGTATGCAGCCTCTACATGACCCAGGACACGCCGGTGTGCAGGGAATTGAAGGACGCCTACGACGATGTCCCGGAAAGAGTCGCAGTGTTCAGGCGCGAAGGACATATGGGCAGCGCGGTGCGCGCGTTCAGGGAATTCGCGCAAAGCAAGAAGAACTGTGTCGTAATGGGGTTCGACGGCACGATCTGCGTCCATGCCAACATCTTCGGTTCGCCGGAATTCTGCGACGACGACCAAGATGCGCCGGCGCCGCCGCTGATCACGCTGACGAGCGTCATCACGTCGCGCGCTGTGCTGGTCAACGACGGCGTCCTTTATTCGAAGGGTTCGACGGCCAAACCCTATGGCGTGCTGGACCTGACGTAACAGCGTCTGGCCCTTTAGGCTCCGGATCGAACTTTCCCGCGGGGCCGAACCGGCCAGCCCAACCGCGGCCCGTCACTTCGGATCCCGCAGGCAGCACTCCAACCCTGAGGAGTTTGGCATGAAGATAGAACCGGCTCCCGCCCCCGTTGATGTGCCCGTTGCCGCCGCCCAGGCCGGCGCCGACACCGTGCTCGCGGCACCACGCGCTTTTGTCGGCCTGCGACATGGCCGCCGTGGCCGACCCGGTCAACGGCAATATCACCTGGTCCCGAATCGAAGCGCTGCTGCTTTCGATCGGATGCCGGGCGATCCAAGGTTCGGGGTCGGCAGTTAGCTTCGAGCACAGTGGGCGCAGGGCCAGCTTCCATCGCCCCCATCCCGCCAAGGAGGCCCTGCGATACCGTGTACTGGCGGCGCGCGAGTTTCTGGAAAAGATCGGAGCAATCACATGAACACGACAAACACCTTGAGCTACCGCGGCTACACGGCCCGGCTGGAGTTCGACGCGCACGACAAGATCATCGTGGGGCGCGTGCTGGACATCGACGACATCATCAGCTTTCACGGCACATCGGTCGCCGAGTTTGAAGCGGCTTTCCACGAGGCAATTGACAGCTACATCGCTGCATGTGCGCAGCTCGGGCAGGATGCCGAAAAACCGGCCAGCGGACGCCTGATGCTGCGGGTCGATCCCAAGGTGCATGCGGCCGCCGTCAAGGCCAGTGCCCGCAGTGGCCAAAGCCTCAACAAATGGGCCGAGCAGGCCCTTAGAAAAGCCTCGCACGCCTGACGCGACCGACGCGGACCTGGCATGAAGCAGCGCCTGGCGGCAATCCCGGCCGCGGATGCGGCGGCGCTTGCTGGCTCGGCGCCAGTGCGGTGCTCGGCCGGGCGGTGTTCGACCGCTACCACCACTTCCGCATCCACAACGGCTCGCTAGACCTGCCACCTTCGCCATCCGGACGCTTTGGGGTCGGGCCCCGACGCTGCCCTCAGCCGGTGGGATAACTCTTCCACGGCATCTTGTCGATAGGCACGTCGGCCAGCAATCGCACCAACCCCGCCTCGCCGTGGTAGTGCGGTGCGCCGTCTTCGTCCTGCCCCATCAGCAGCATGTCGACATTGCCAAAGCGCGGCCGCAGGTCGGCGATCAGCATGTCGGCTTCACCGGCGCTTTGCACCAGCTGCAAAGGCACCAGCACCACCAGCATCCGGCGGCCCTGGATCGACACCGCAGCCGCCTGCACCTGGGCCTGGGTCGCGGCGGCGCGGCCGGCGCCGTGCCCGGCTTCGGCAGCCGGCGGCGACGCGCATTCGGGGCAGTCCTGCAGGTCGGACGCGACCGCCTCGCGCAACAGCATCGCCTCGACCTCGACCGGTCGCTCGCGCTCGACCGTGGCACAACGCCATTCGGAGCCGACCTTCACGCGCAGTGTGTGCACCTCGGCGGGTAAGGCATCGACCGACGCGCGCGACACCAGCCAGACGCCTTTGCCGGCGCA
>JANLQZ010000963.1:0-2409 GCA_031368125.1 Betaproteobacteria bacterium | reverse complement strand
GACCGATTTTCATGCGCCGGCAGGATAGTAAAAACGTGGAGGGATCTGATTAAAACACTGGGCTGTGCAAGCCTGGCCTGATTCTAGCTGCCCAAAATTTCAGCAATTGAAATGTGCGGCCGAACTGCGACTTTGTTACTCCGATCGATACGGCCATCGGCTGCCTATACTGGCGCAATCGATGGAAGCCTGGATAGAACACCTGATCGCCATGCTGGCGCTGCCCAAGTTCGGACTGAGCACCGTATTCGTCGTCTCGTTTGTGTCCGCCACCCTGCTTCCGCTGGGTTCCGAGCCGGTGGTATTTGGCCTCGTCAAGCTCAACAACGACTTGTTCTGGCCAGCCATCGCCGTCGCCACGGCCGGCAACACACTGGGCGGCATGGTGACCTGGGCCATGGGTTACGGCGCGCACCAGGCGGTCGACAAGTACGGCCATTCGCCTTCGCATGTACGCGCGTTGCGGTGGCTGGAGCGGCTGGGTCCCAAAGCCTGCCTGCTGTCGTGGATGCCGGTGGTGGGCGATCCCTTGTGCGCCGTAGCGGGCTGGCTGAAATTCCCGATCTGGCCCTGCACCTTTTACATGTGTATCGGAAAGTTCTTGCGCTACACGGCCATGACGGCGGCGCTGGTGTGGGTGTTTCCGGGTGGCTTCAGCTGGTGAGCCCGCCACACGGGTGCGAGGCTGTGCGGGATCGGTATTTCAGCACCGCATAATCAAAACAATGGAAACAAAATGGCTTGAGGATTTTGTCAGCCTGGCCGAGACGCGCAGCTTCAGTCGCTCGGCGCAGTTGCGCCACGTGACGCAACCGGCGTTCTCCAGGCGCATCCAATCACTCGAGGCGTGGGCCGGTACCGACCTGGTGGACCGAAGTTCGTACCCGACGCGGCTCACACCGGCGGGCGAAACCCTGTACGACCAGTCGCTGGAGATGTTGCAGGCGCTGCAAAGCACGCGGGCCATGTTGCGCGGGCACACATCCGCGGCGCAGGACGTGATCAAGTTCGCGGTGCCACATACGCTGGCATTCACTTTCTTTCCGGCCTGGGTGTCGGACCTGCGCGAGAAATTCGGTCCGATCAAGAGCCGGTTGATCGCCCTGAACGTGCACGATGCCGTGCTGCGCCTGGTGGAAGGCAGTTGCGACCTGTTGATCGCCTACCACCACAGTTCTCAACCATTCCAGCTGGACCCGAACCGCTACGAAATGGTCAGCCTTGGTGACGAGACCATCGCGCCCTATGTGCGGCCCGACAGCCAGGGCGCGCCGATGTTCAGCCTGCCCGGGCGTGTGGGGCACCTGCTGCCTTATCTCGGGTATGCGCCCGGCGCTTATCTGGGCCAGATGGTCGACCTGATCCTCAAGCAGTCCGCCACCGCGATCCATTTCGACCGGGTCTACGAAACCGACATGGCCGAGGGACTCAAGGCGATGGCCCTGGAGGGCCACGGCATCGCATTCCTGCCTTTCAGCGCGGTCAAGAAGGAACTGCGGGCCAAGAGACTGGTGAGCGCCGTGCCGGCAGACATGGCCGCGCTGCAGATCACGATGGACGTACGCGCCTACCGCGAGAAACCGGTCGGTCACGACGTCGGACGCAGCCCGCCGCGCGGACAGAAGGCGCCAGTCGGCGTTGCGAAAGCCAGGGTTCCGATCACAAAGGGCAGTGCCCAGGCATTGTGGGACTATCTGTCGGCGCCACCCGCCACTGCCTGACAACCTCGCCGCCTCCGGCCTGCGCCGCCATGAACCAGTCACCTCTCGCACACCCGGTCGACGCGCTGACACTGATCCGTCCCGATGATTGGCACGTGCATGTCCGAGACGGCGAAGCCCTGCGAACCGTGGTCCCGCACACGGCGGCGCAGTTCGCCCGGGCCGTGATCATGCCCAACCTCAAGCCCCCAGTGACCTCGGTGGCGCAGGCCTCGGACTATGCGCGACGCATCCGCGCGATGGTGCCCGACGGCGTGTCGTTCGAGCCACTCATGACCTTGTACCTGACCGATGACCTCGATCCGGACCAGATCCGGCGGGCGAAGGATACCCAGGCGCCGGGATCGACCGAGCGTGTCGTGGCGCTCAAGCTGTACCCCGCCGGCGCAACCACCAACAGCGCGGCCGGCGTCACCGATCTGCGCCGCACCTACAGAGTGCTGGAGGCGATGCAACGTGAGGCGATGCCATTGCTGGTACATGGCGAGGTGACCAGTCCGGAAATCGACCTGTTCGACCGGGAGGCAGTATTCATCGATACCCAACTGATCCCGTTGCGCCGCGACTTCCCCGAGCTCAAGATCGTGTTCGAACACATCACCACGCTGCAGGCTGCGCAGTATGTTCAGGATGCGGACGAATTCACTGCCGCCACGATCACGCCCCACCATCTGCTGTACAACCGCAA
>JANLQZ010000796.1:0-4802 GCA_031368125.1 Betaproteobacteria bacterium | reverse complement strand
AGTTGAACGGATCCCACATGGCGTCCTTCACCAGCTGCACGTCGGCATCGGCCGGGTACATCAGCGGCAGTTCCTGCTTGAACATCAGCGTGCAGCTGGGCACCGCGCTGAGGATCGCAAAACCGTCCTTCGCGTAGCGGGCCAGCACCGGGATGTTCGCCTCCTTGCTGCGGTTGACGGACTCCAGGTCGCCGAGTTCGAGCTTGGGCAAGCCGCAGCATTTCTCCTTTTCCACCAGCACGTACGGCACCGCATTGTGGTCGAGCAGCTTGAGCAGGTCCATACCGATGCCGGGCTCGTTGTAGTTGACGAAGCAGGTGGCGTAGATGACGACCTTGCCCGGTGTCTTCTCGCCATCACGCACTGGGTGATCCTTGCTTTTGGGCGCACTGGAGCGGAACTTGCGTGTCGCCAGTGATGGCAACCAGGCGTCCTTGTCGACCCCGAGCGCGCTTTCCATCAGGCCGCGCGCGGCTGCGGTCTTGTTCACCGCGTTGACGGTCTGCACCACGATCGGTATGCCGGCCAGTTGCCCGTGCACGTCGGTCGAGGCGAGCAGTTTCTCGCCGAAACCCACCTCCCCCTTCTTGAACTTGATCGCCTTGGCGCGCAGCATGGTGTGCGGGAAGTCCACGTTCCACTCGTGCGGCGGCACATACGGGCACTTGGTCAAGTAACACAGGTCGCACAGGTAACACTGGTCGACCACCTTCCAGTAGTCCTGTCGGTCGACGTCGTCGACCTCCATGGTCTTGCTTTCGTCGACGAGGTCGAACAGCGTGGGAAAGGAGCCGCACAGGCTCACGCAGCGGCGGCATCCGTGGCAGATGTCGAAGATGCGCTCCAGTTCGTGCAAGGTCGCCTGCTCGTCGTAGTAGCCGGGGCCCTTCCAGTCGATCGGGTGGCGGGTCGGCGCCTCCAGGTTGCCTTCACGTGCCATGGTTTCCTCGTTTGTTGTGCGGCTTGTGCTTATGCAAGAAGTCGCACAACTCTTGCATAAACCGGCCACCCCTGTGGCCGAAGGGCAGCGCCGTGCGCTGCGTTGCAGGTGGCGGGGAGCCGCCTGTCAGTCCACCAGTTCATTCAGCGCCCTGGTGTAACGGTTCGCATGGCTGCGTTCCGCCTTGGCCAGGGTCTCGAACCAGTCGGCGATTTCGTCATGGCCTTCGGTGCGTGCCGTCTTGGCCATGCCGGGGTACATGTCGGTGTACTCGTGGGTCTCGCCTGCGACGGCGGCCTTGAGGTTGTCGCGGGTCGGGCCGATCGGCAAGCCGGTGGCCGGGTCGCCGCACTGCTCGAGCCACTCGAGGTGACCGTGCGCGTGGCCGGTCTCACCTTCTGCGGTGGAACGGAACAGGGCTGCGACGTCGTTCTGGCCCTCGATGTCGGCCTTGTTCGCGAAATAAAGGTAGCGGCGGTTGGCCTGCGATTCACCCGCGAAAGCGGCTTTCAGGTTGTCTTCCGTCTTGGAGCCTTTGAGTATTGCCATCGATATCTCCTTGGGGTTGAAGAAAAAAGGGGTCTGCCCCAGGCACCGGAATACCCGAAGGGATGGCTAGGGTAGCCGGGTCCACGGCTTGCGTCTAATTGGCACAATCGATGCCCAGGATTCTGTATGCCTATGGACTGGGAGCGGTTGATAACCGCACCCAACCAGCACCGGCACCTGCGGCGCGGGCGCCGGCAACCGGTGGTTCGGGTTGGTGCGGGTACGCAGCTGTTCGAACTGATGTCATAGTCTGTGCATGCCAACAACCGCGATGCCGCTTTCTGCCGCCCCGACGCACCGGTCGTGGCGCAACATCAACTGGATGGCGGCGACGACCCTGTGCACGGCCGCGCTCGCCGGTGGCGGTGGCTGCGGCGGTGGCGGCGGTGGCGGTGGCTGCGGCGGTGGCGGTGGCGGTGGCGGTGGCTGCGGCTGCGGCGGTGGCGGTGGTATTGCATCCGACAACAGCACTGCCAGCGCCATCACGCCCGCGATCGACTGCACGAGAGCCACCGACAGCAGCACGGTGCGTCCCACCGGCTGGGCAACGGCGAGCCACGACAAGAGCGCCGCGCCCAGCTATGGCGTGGTGTTCCCGTCGGCCCCCAGTTTTCGGCGCTCGATTCGGCGGCCCAGTTCGACAGCGCCCAGGCCGCGCTGCGCGCCCTGATCGACCGCCGCCGCGCCCAGGTGCCGGCGATGCTGCGCTAGCTTGATTGGCCTGCGCCCGCACCGGATTGCGCTATAGTGAAACGGTGCCCAGTTGGTGGTATCGCAACCCTGGAGACCCGCATGGCCAACGTCATGAACGACCTGCCCGCCCCGGCGCCGATAGTGCGGCTTCACCACCGTACCGAGCGCGCGAACGGCAGCCCTCCCAGGACGCTCGCGCCGCAGCGAAACCACCGACCGGAAGTCTCCGCACGCCGGGCGCGCACGTCCTGAACTCCGACCCGAAATGCCGGCCAACCCATGAGCACCAGCACCGCACCCTACCGCGACAGCGCCTACACGAACGGTTATGAGTTTGCCCAGGGCGGTGGTTACCGCCTGCCCGAATATCCGTTCGTGGAACCACCGGAACTGCGGTCCGGCGACGTCGTACGCCATCCGGTGGTGATCGTCGGGGCGGGCATCAGCGGGCTCACCCTGGCCTGCGCCCTCGCGCAACAGGGCATCCACGCCATATTGCTCGACGAGGACAATTCGGTCGGCGTGAAGGGCGCTTCTTCGCGCGGCATCTGTTATACGCAGAAGTCGCTCGAGATCTTCGAGCGCCTGGGTGTCTACGACCGGATCGCCGGCAAGGGCATCCAGTGGAGCATCGGGCGCACTTTCGCAGGCCATGACGAGATCTATTCCTTCGACTTGCGCCAGCAAAGCAACTTCCAGTTGTCGGCCCAGCCGCCTTTCATCAACATCCAGCAGTTCTACATCGAGGGTTTTCTGGTCGAGCGCATCCACGCGTTGTGCCAGGACAACCCCTGTGTCGACCTGCGCTGGAGCTCGCGCGTCGTGGCCTTCGAGCAGAATGACGGCTACGCCACCCTCACGGTGCAGACACCGGCCGGCAGTTACCACATGCAGGCCGACCACGTGGTCGACGCCAGTGGCTCGCACACGCCGTTCCACCAGTGGTGCGGTGCGACCATGCAGGCCAAACGCGGCGACGACCGCTGGTGCATCGCGGATGTCCGGTTCTCCAAGCGCCCGCCGATCGAACGCCATACCTGGATCGAAGCGCCGTTCAACGACAACCGCGCGGTCTGGCAACACCTGATGGCCGATGAAGTGTGGCGCATCGACTACCAGATGGAGCCCGACGCCGATCCGGCGCTTGTCAGCAGCGAAGCCCAGGTGCGGGCACGGCTGCAGCGGCAGTTCGGAGACGATGTGCAGTGCGAAATCGTGTGGGTCGGCCCGTATGCCTACCGCAGCCAATGCCTGGATCAGCTTCGTCTCGGAAGCGTCTTTTTCATGGGCGACACTGCCAAGGTCGTCAGCCCCTTCGGCGCGCGCGGCGGCAACACCGGGGTCGCCGATGCCGACAACCTGGCGTGGAAACTGGCCGCCGTGTTGCAGGTGCGTGCGCCGGCTGCGCTGCTCGAGAGTTACAACCAGGAGCGCCTCGAAGCGGCGCAGCAAAATGTGCTGGTCACCAATCGCACGGCGCGTTTCCTGCGCCCGGCCGACGGACCCGAACGCACCTTTCGCAGCGCCGTGATCGGCCTGGCAAAACAATACGCGTTTGCGCGCCAGTTGGTCAACACCGGCCGCATGGCCGTGGCAAATGCCTACACGCGCTCCAGCGTGTGCGGAAAATCGGGCGGGCAATCGGTGCAGAACGTCAATTTCCAATGGGCCGACGGCAGCACCGGCTGCGTCAACGACCTGCTCCGGTGGGCCGGCGGCCGGTTGCTGCTGCTGGTGTTCGGCGACCTGTCTGCCACGGCCTGCGCTCGCCTCGCCAGCCTGACGCGCGAGGCGCCGCTGCGCTGCGTGCAGGTGCTCGGGGCGGACGCGCCGGCGCAGGCGCGTGAGCACGTGCGCGACCAGCCCGGCCACCTGCAGGGCGCCTGCCACGTGTTCGGGCACGCCTGGGCACTGGTGCGGCCGGACAGCTACCTGGCGGCTACCGGCGAGGCTGTCGACGCGGCAGTGGTCGGCGCGGTGGAACTGGCCCTCGGCCTGCACGTGAAGGAAGCCGCATGAAGACCGCATTGCACCTGCAGGACGCCGACACCTTTTACGAGCACCTGCTCGACGCGCATGCGGGTTTGAACCGCGAGCAATCCGAACTGCTCAACGCACGCCTGATCCTGCTGCTGGCCAACCAGATCGGCGACGCACGCATCTTGCAGGAGTGCCTGCTCGCCGCACGCATGCCGGATCGCCCCGCCCCCACCTGACCAGGCGCGCCGCGGCCGTTTTTGTCATCCCTGGCTCGACCTGCCCGTCGTCACCCCGGGCTCACCGCGCGAGTTGTCACCCCGGGCTCACCGCGCGAGTTGTCATCCCGGCCTCACCGCGCGAGTTGTCATCCCGGGCTCACCGCGCGAGTTGATAGGGGTAGAGAAGGACACCGTCCTCCCCTCCCTCCGAACCGTGCGTGCGGTTTTCCCGCACACGGCTCTCCAGTCAGTGGTTTCCTCATCGGGATTGGCTCGCTTGTTGTTGGGCTTGCGTCATGGTGAACAGGCCCAAGTTTGCGAAGTATGCATTTGGCCAGCGTGTGTGATCGGCGCGGCACAATCCCATTCCCGGTCGCTTTTCCTGCTTGCGCAGGATCGAGCGCAGTCGCCTGCGGATGAAT
>JANLQZ010000784.1:0-1701 GCA_031368125.1 Betaproteobacteria bacterium | reverse complement strand
GATTTCGACTACGTGATCAAGGTCGTCGCGCGCGACCTCAAGTCGTTGTCGCAATTCCTGATGGACACCCTGATGGGATTGCCCGGCGTCAGCAACGTGCGCTCCAGTGTCTGCCTGGACCAGATCAAGAGCACCGGCTCGTTGCCGCTGCCGCGTTAGCCCGTCAGGAATCGCGCACGCCAGCCGCCACCGCAGTCCCCCGGCGGTAGCATCGCAGTCCCCCAAGGCTGTCATTGCGGACTCGATCCGCAATCCACGTGTGCGCGCGCCTGGATGCCGGGTCAAGCCCGGCATGACAGACTTCGTATGGCGCACTTGCGGCCCCCGCACTTGCGGCCCCGTTGACAGCCGGCCAGCCGGCCATGCCGGCGCAACCGGCGGGCGACAACATCGACAATGCAGGTCATGTCTACGACCCACTCCATGCGCGCAACACTGCGCCACCGCCAGTTTCGCGGCCTGTGGGGCGGCAGTGCGTTCTACTTCGTCGGCAACGCCATGCAGACCATGGCCGCGGCCTGGATGATGGTGGAGTTGACGGGCTCGTCGTTTCTGGCGGCGCTGGTGCAGACCGCGGTGTTCCTGCCGATGTTCCTGTTCTCGTTGCCGGCCGGAGTGCTGGCCGACATCACCGACCGGCGCCGGCTGATCCTGTTCGCGTTGACTGCGCAGGCCGTCGTCGGCACCCTGCTGGCGGCGCTGCTGCTGTCGCATCTCGCGGGCCCGGCCACGGTGCTGTTCCTGATCTTCGCGGCCGGCAGCTGCACCGCCCTGTTGTCGCCCGCCTTCAATTCGACCATCAGCGATTCGGTTCCGCGCGAAGAACTGCCGCAGGCCATCACGGCCGTGGGAATTTCCTACAACGCGGCGCGCGCCCTGGGGCCGGCATTGGCGGGACTGGTGTTCACACTGGCGGGGGGACCGTGGAATTTTGTCATGGCGGTGCTCAGCACCCTGTTGATGACGCAGGCGATCCGCCGCTGGCCACCAAAAGCGCACCCGCCGACACGGCTGCCGGCCGAGCGATTGTGGGGTGGCATGCTCAGTGCGCTGCGCTTCGCATGGCACTCGCACACCGTGCTGGCCCAACTGGTGCGTGCCGGCGCCTACAGCGCGGCCGGTTCGGCGTTGTGGGCGCTGCTACCGGTGATCGGCCAGCGCCAGCTCGGCCTGGGCGCGGCCGGTTTCGGCCTGCTGATGGGCTGCCTGGGCATCGGCGCGGTAATCGCAGGGCTGCTGATCGGCCGCCTGCGCGCGCGCTTCGGCCTGGAACCGGTGATCGCCGGTGGCTGCATCGTGTTTGCGCTGGTCATGCTGGTGGCCGCATTCTCGCGCTGGCATGTGCCGGTATATGTCGCGCTGGTGCTCGGTGGCGGGGCCTGGATGGCGGTGATGTCCACCTTCAACACTGCCACCCAAACCAGTGTGCCGCCGTGGGTGCGCGCACGCGCGGTGGCGATGCACACCCTGTGCGCACTGGGCGCCTTTGCGCTCGGTTCGGCCTTCTGGGGCGCCATGTCGGACCTGGTCGGACTGCCGTTCGCCCTCGGTGCGGCGGCCGTCTGCATGGCGGCGAGCCCCCTGATGGCGCGCCGCTTTCCGCTGCGCATGGGTGAGACCAGCGACGTGACACCCGCCACGCCCTGGGAAGACCTGTTCCTGAGCTACGAACCCGATCCGGAGGCAGGACCGGTCGCCGTG
>JANLQZ010000780.1:0-4618 GCA_031368125.1 Betaproteobacteria bacterium | reverse complement strand
TGCTCGCCCGGCTTGATGGCGAACCCGGCCCGTGTGATGGCGTCGCGAAAGTAGCGCGTGTTGTGCTCGAGCTTGTCACGCAGCGCGGTGGAGCCCTCCAGCAGGTCGAGCACCGCGATCGACGCGCCGACGATGGCGGGCGCCACGGTATTGGAGAACAGGTAGGGCCGGGAACGCTGGCGCAGCAGTTCGACCACTTCGCGCCGCGCGCTGGTGAAGCCGCCCGACGCACCGCCGAGCGCCTTGCCCAGCGTACCCGTGATGATGTCGACCTTGCCGAACACGCCGCGGTGTTCATGCGTGCCGCGCCCGGTCGCGCCCATGAAGCCGGTGGCGTGGCACTCGTCCACGCCGAGCAGCGCGCCGTACCGGTCGCACAACTCGCGCATGGTGTCGAGCCGGGCCACCGTGCCGTCCATGGAAAAGACGCCGTCGGTAAAGACCAGCGTGTGGCGTGCGCCTTCGCCGGCGGCCTGCTGCAGGCAGCGCTCGAGGTCGGCCATTTCGTTGTGTTGGTAGCGGTAGCGCCGGGCCTTGCACAGGCGGATGCCATCGATGATGGAGGCGTGGTTCAGCTCGTCGCTGATGACCGCGTCGTCCTCGCCCAGCAGCGGCTCGAACAGGCCGCCATTGGCGTCGAATGCGGCCGCGTACAGGAGCGTGTCCTCGGTGCCCAGGAAGCCCGAGAGCCGGGCCTCGAGCCGCTTGTGAAGATCCTGCGTGCCGCAGATGAAACGCACCGAACTCAGGCCATAACCGTGGGTGCGCAGCGCCGCGTGCGCCGCCGCCACCACGCCCGGGTGGGCCGACAGCCCCAGGTAGTTGTTGGCGCACAGGTTGAGCACCTCGCGCGTGGAGCCGTCGGGCGACAGCGTGCGGATGTGGGCGCCCTGCGGCGTGGCGATCACGCGTTCGGCCTTGTACAGCCCGGCATCGCGGATGGCCTGCAGCTCGCGCCCGACATGGCTGTAAAAATCCTGGCTGGTGGTCATGGTGTTCTCCGGTTGCCGCGTTTGTCGGGCACAATGCAGTTTCTGCGACTGCCTGCATTGTGCAGGATATCGAACAACAATGCAATATATCGAATAACTCGATGGCCTACCGAACACCCAGGAACAGCTCTGAACCACCCCGCGTGGGGGACACGCTGGCCGCGCTGCGCCAGCGGCAGTCGCTCTCGCTCGACGAGTTGTCGCGCAAGGCCGGCGTGTCCAAGTCGATGCTGTCGCAGATCGAACGCGCGCAGGCCAACCCCACGGTGGCGGTGGTCTGGCGGCTGGCCAATGCGCTCGGTGTTCCGATGGGGGATCTGCTGGGCGGCACGCCGACGCCGGCCGAACCGGCCATCGCGGTGGTGCCGGTGCACGGCGCGCCGTCGCTGCGCAGCCCGGACGGCCGCTGCGAACTGCGCATCCTCGGCCCGATCGAGCTGGCGGGCCAGTTCGAGTGGTACGCGCTTTCGGTGCAGGCGGGCGGCGCGCTCGAGTCGCAGGCGCATGAACTCGGGACGCGTGAACACCTCACCGTGTTGTCCGGCACCATCGAAGTGGCCGCCGGGGACGAAAAACAGCGCCTCAAACACGGCGAGACGGCGCGTTATGCCGTGGACCGCCCGCACGCAATCCGCAACGTGGGCAAGACCCCGGCCAGCGCCTGGCTGGTGGTGGTGCATCCGGCCTGATACCCGTCGGCGCGCGCCGATGCAGACCGTTCCACGCCGGGGCTGCAGTCGGCTCGAAGCTGCCCGCACCCGGCGGCGCCACCGGATCACATGCGCCGTGGCGTTCACAGATATAGACCGTTTGCCCTGAGCTTGGCCTGTCCTGAGCCCGGCCTGCCCTGAGCCTGTCGAAGGGTCGAAGGGTCGAGTGGCTTCGACAAGCTCAGCCCGAACGGAGCTTGCCGATCGAACACAATTTGCTATCAGGCCAGCGCCATCTCTCCGCCCAGGGCTTCCAGCAGCTCGGGAATCATCTGCTGCAGCTCACCCGTGCTGATGGCGGCATCGGCATCGAAACCATCGTCGCGGCCGTCGCCCGCAGCCGCTGCGGCGCCCTCGAACACCACATCGAGAAAGGCCAGTTTCTTGATCTGCAGCGCTTCGGTCAGCACGAACGACACGCGGTCGTTCCACGTCATCGCCAGCCGGGTCGGCAGTTTGCCCATGGCGATGTGCTGGCTGACCTCGTCGGTGTCGAGCGCATGGCGGGTGTAACGCACCACCGCCTTGGATTCGTCCGCCGCCTTGAGTTCGCATTCGCGGTCGACACTGAACCCGGCCGGCGCCTCCTGCGTAGACAACCAGCCCGACATGGCCGCCGCGGCCGAGGTCTGGGTGTTGACGAGCTGCACCGCCAGACCGTCGACCGCCTTGACCAGCGCGGTCACGAGTTCGTCGGCCTTGGCCTGGCTGGCGGCATCGAGCACCAGCAGTTGCGCCCTGGGGTCGATCCACACCAACAGGCTGGACTGCTTGCTGAAGGCCATGGGCAGCAGCGCGAGCCTGGCCTCTTCGCGCAGTTCACGCGCCTCCTTCTTGCCCGGCTTGCGCCCGGTTGCGGCTTCGATCTGCTGCAGCCGCTCCTGCACCTTGCGTTTCACCACCGCTACCGGCACCGCCTTGACTTCCACCATCAGCTTGAGCAGCCACTGGCCGCCCACCACCTCGACCAGCGCGCCATGGGCCTGGCCACGCGGTTCGACCCATCCGACCGATTTTTCCTGCGACGCGCCGCACGGCGCAAACCGCCCGCCCTGCAATGCTTGTTCGAGTTGCGCCTGGGTCCGCGTCCACGCCGACACCATCCTGTACACCATCACGTTCTTGAACACAAATTTCCCTTTTTCCTGATTGGAGGACGGTTATGAAAAGGTCGTATTGTCAACGCGGCAGACCGGCCTTTCCCGCGCCGTCCGACTTTCGACGATATTCTTTTGGTCCATCGGTCGTGGTCCGGACGCCGACGCACCGGCAGCAGCGCCACCGGCGACCTACGGCGGCAAATCCAGACGCTTCGGTGCCTGCCCCAGGGCCCAGTTCCAGATGGCGCCGTCGGTGGTCAGTGCCACGCTGTCGTCGAGCCCGCCAGCGGCGGCCACCACGTTGGCGAGCACGCGTTTGGGCAACAGGCCTTCGTCCGCGCCCCAGATCCACAACGAGCCGTCGCGACGGATCGCCAGGCTGTGGCGGCTGCCGGTGGCGATCTGCCTGGCGCCGCCAAAGATCGCGCCCCAGGCATCGGCCTTGTCGCCGTAGCCGTGGGCGCCCAGCGGGCCGAAGCGGTTGCCGCCGGTACCCAGCACCGCGCCATCGCGGCGCAGGTACAACGCGTGGCCGGTATGCGCCACCACGGCCACCGCGTCGGTGGCCACCCGGGTCCAGCCCGGCGCCTCGGTCAACTTGCCGTCGCCGTATTGACCACGGTGTGCCTTGCCGCGCACAAACAGGGCCCCGCTGCCGTCGACGTAGTAATCGGCGCCATCACCGACCCAGGCATGTACGGCGGTGCCGGCCTCGCGCGCCCATGTGGTGCCCGACGCCTCGCGTCGCCACAAGCTGCCGTCGCAGCGTATCGCGAGTAGTCCGCTGTCGCCCGCTGCAACCCAGACCGTGTCGTCGAGCAGCACTTCGTTGTGGTCCGACCCGGCGCTCCAGCCGATCAGCCGGTTATAGCCATCGATGGCATAGGCGGTGGACTGGGCCACCGCCACCTGCACCGCACCAAGCAGCGCCAGGCGTGGCGGCTGGCCGTTGCGCCATTCGAATACCTTGCCGCTCACCAGCGCCAGCTTCAGGTCGTAATAGGCGGCAACCTGCGTCCGGCGCTGCATCGCGGCCAGCGCCGCCGCGTGGCACGCGGTCGCGGTCCGGGCGGTGGGCTTGCCGGGCGCAGGTTGTGCGCCGATCACCGTGCCCGCCATCAGAACCAGCACGCCGACCAGCAGCGCGCGCAGCCATTCCGCATCGGCAGCCAATGTGTCATCGACTCAGAGTTTCACCCCGGCACCCTTCACCGTCGGCGCCAGCGCATTGACCTGCTCGCGCACATAACTGGTGAAGGCGGCCGACGTGCCCGGCGTGACGGTGATGCCCAGGTCGAGCATGCGTTTTCGGATGTCGGCCTGTGCCAGGATCTCGTTGCAGGCGGTGTTGATGCGCGCAACGATGTCGGCCGGCATCTTGGCCGGGCCCGACACGCCGAAGAAGTTGTCCAGCACCAGCTTGCGGTAGCTGTTGAGTTCGGCCACGCTGGGCACGTCGGGCACCAGCGGCGAACGCTTGGCCGAGGTCACGGCCAGGGGCACCAGCTGCCCGGTCTTGAAGAACGGCAGGTACGCCGTCAACACGTCGATGCCGACCGGTATCACGCCGGCGATCAGGTCGGTGGTCATCGGCGCGCCGCCGCGGTAGGGCACATGCACCAGGTTCAGGCCGAGCTCCTTCTTCATGAGCTCGCCGTAGATGTGGCCGATCGACGCCGGCCCGCCGGAGCCGAAATCGAGCCGGCCGGCCTTGCGCGCCTGCGCCTCCACGTCGGGCAGGGTGCGCAGCCCGGCCGCCGGGTTGGCCATCACCACACACGGGGCCGCGCCGACGGAAGCAATGTGAGTGAACGCC
>JANLQZ010000779.1:0-1857 GCA_031368125.1 Betaproteobacteria bacterium | reverse complement strand
CGCGCCGGCCTGGACGGTCGCGCTCGACTACGGTCGCATCAACTACAGCGACGAGCGATCGGTCAGCAACCCGAGCATGCCGGTGGCGCCGCTGGGTGCTGCCAACGGTCCAGGCTTCGGCTGGAAGGACATCAACGTGCTCAAATTCGGCGTGGCGTGGCAGATGAGCCCGGCCCTGACACTGCGTGCCGGCTACAACCGGGGCGGCAACCCGATCTCGCCGACGGACGTCACCTTCAACATCCTGGCGCCCGGCGTGATCAAGAGCCACTACAGCCTCGGTTTCACACACGCCATGGACGCGGCGAGCGAAATCACCGGTGCGCTGACCATAGCGCTCCGGGTGTCCGTCACCGGCGCCTCGCTGTTCAATGGCTTCATGGGAGGCGCGGCCGGCACGGAGACCATCAGGATGCGGCAAACCACCATCGGCCTGGCCTGGAGCCGCAAGTTCTAGTCGGTGCCGCGTAAAACAGGACACCGTTAGGGCCGTGCCGGGCTGCTGAATTTCTGCCCGCATTCGGCCCGGTTGCAGTACTATCCCGAATCCGGGCCCGTCCAAGCTGCTGTACCGCGACTTCATCCAGTCCGATCTGTTCGATTTACGGGCCAACCGGTGCGGTTGGTGCAGATCGATCGTCGAACACATGATCTGGAGGTTTCAATGAGACTCGCCATTCGCCTTGCAGTGGTCCTGGTTGTCGCCTCGCTCGCCGGCTGCGGCTCGAAGGGGCTCTTGACTTCCAGGTCCACCGCCCAGGTCGCGCAGATCAAGGAGTTCAGCCAGGTCGTGGTGCTCGACTTCCATGCCAACGACATGCGCCCGACCATCGACCCGCGCGAACGGGCGCAACGCGAAAAGGATATCAATCTGGGCCGGATCCTGTTTGCCGACAGGGTGGCCGAGCGCATCACCGAGACCGGCGCGTTCACCACGGTGTCGCGCACCCCGCTGCCAGGCAGGTTCCTGACCGTGACCGGCACCGTCGACGTGTGGGAACCGGGCAACGTGGCCGCGCGTGCGCTGACGGGTTTCGTTGGCAAGAGCCAGTTCGCCTCGACGATCCAGCTCCGTGATGGCCAGACCGCTGAAGAACTGGCGCGCATCAATGGCGACCGCAACAGCTGGCCGTTGCCGGTAGGTGCCTCCACCACGATCCTCCAGACGGTGGATTTCTTCATGAACGAGGCCGCCAGCCACGTGGCGCTGCAGCTGGCCGAGGCCAAGGCCGCGGTTCACCTGTCGGGGCAGCAGCCAGTGCCACAAGGGCTGCGCATGGCCGGCCGGACCGTCGGCCAGTGACGCCAGCCAAGCCGTCTTTTCACACGTGCCGGCTGCCGCAACGCAGCCCGTGGGCTGGACTTCTGTAACCTCAGTCGGTTAGGTTGTCGGCCACCAGTTCCAGCAGGCTTTCGGTTGGTTTGTCCCAGTGCGCGTTCTTGGCGCCCATCTCGAATGTGATGCGGCATTGGCCGCAACCGGTGACGAAATACGCGGCGCCGGTCGCCTCGACCTGCTGCTTTTTCATTTCGAAGACCTTGCGGCGCAACGGCGCGGCGCGCTGGTTCGACACCACGCCACCGCGGGCAAAATCCAGCAGATCCATGGTTGTGCCTCCTCGGGTCGGGTTCTCCTTGCCTGCCTGCATTGGGCCTCAACCCGGGCTCGCGCGAATGGCACGGAGCCCGGAAAAATCCTGCAGCACATGATCGGGGCCGCAGGCCGCTATCGGCTCGCCCATGTTGTAGCCATACGGCAGCGCCCACACCGCCACACCCGCATTGCGCGCGGTGGCCACGTCGATCGAAGAATCGCCCACGAACAGGGCACGCTGAGGGGCCACGCGGAACTGCTCC
>JANLQZ010000752.1:0-1576 GCA_031368125.1 Betaproteobacteria bacterium | reverse complement strand
GCGCACAGCCCGAGTTCGGCGGGCCGGGACATGGGCAGTGGTTGGGTGGCTTGTGAGGTGGTCATGGGTGTGGCTGGTTGGCGTGCCGGTCTCGGGGCGGCCCGGCACGCTGAGGCCCCGAGTTTGCCGCATCCGGATGCCCGGCGGCAAGTCGGGCGTGCACAACTCTTACACTGGCCATGGACCCGGCGTCCACCCCCCGATCAGGAGCATTGTTTCCATGTGGCTGCGCAATTGCTGGTATGTCATCGCCTGGGACCATGAAATCCCGCTCGCCGCGTCGCCCGAACTTTTCAGCCGCACCGTGCTGGGCGAACCGGTGCTGCTGTACCGCACCGCCGACGGTGCGTTCGTGGCCCTGGAAGACCGCTGCTGCCACCGCCTGGCGCCGCTGTCCCGGGGCCGGCGTGAGGGCGATTGCGTGCGCTGCGGTTACCACGGGCTCAAGTTCGACCCGCAGGGCCGATGCATCGAGGCGCCCGGCATCGCGATCGTGCCGCAGCAGGCCCGCGTCAAGACCTACCCGGTTGCCGTCAAGAACAAGTGGGTGTTCGTCTGGATGGGCGACCCGGCCCTGGCCGACCCAGTGCTGCTGCCCGACAACTTCTCCTGCGACCACCCGGACTGGCGCAACAAGCCTGGCTACCTGCACTACGACACACCGTACCTGCTGATCTGCGACAACCTGCTGGACTTCTCGCACCTGAGCTACGTGCACGAAAAAACACTCGGGGGCTCGACCCAGATCGCGCAGGCGGTGCCGACGATCGAGAAGGTAGCCGGCCCGCGCGCCGATTGGCCGCAGATCGGCATCAAGGTGTCGCGCCATGTGCCCAACGTACCGGCGCCGCCGTTCTACCAGCGCTTTCGCAGCTTCGACACGGCGCTGGACCGCTGGTTCGTGTACGAGTTCCTGCTTCCCGGAACACTGCTGATGCATTCGGGTGGACGCCCGGTGACCGACGCACCGGATGACCTGAGCCGTGCAGTGCGCCTGCACAGTTGCCAGACGCTGACACCCGAGACCGAAACCAGCACCCACTACTTCTTCCAGCAGTCGCACCCGGCCGACCAGGGCGACACCAGCGTCACCGAGTCGATCTACAACAGCCTGATCAGCGCCTTCAACGAAGACCGCGACATGATCAGCGCGCAGCACCGCAACATCCTGCGCAATCCCCAGGCGCCGATGCTGCCGCTGGCGATGGACGCGGCGCTGGTGCAGTTTCGCCGCCTCGTGTCGGCGCGCGCCCAGGCCGAATCGGCGAAGGCTATCTGATCGCGGTTCGCGTTCGATCGCATCGAACCGACTGGCTGCAATCGGCCCGTTGCGGTCGTTGGTTTGCGGGCCGTATGGCCACTTGCTGGGTGAGCGCGCCGGGTGTGCGCGCCCGGGCGGACGGCTTGATGACGAAGCCGTGGACTCCGTTTGCCCGGTCTGCCATGCGCTTGCCCGGGGACGTGGGTCGGTAGTGAATGGGCGCAGGGTCTATTCGCGATTGCCACAATGCTCGCGCGCCAGCCAAGTCGTTGACGCAGCGGCGCTGGCACACCAGGAGCAGTCGCTCGCGAGTGA
>JANLQZ010000740.1:0-6914 GCA_031368125.1 Betaproteobacteria bacterium | reverse complement strand
GCGCTCGATCTCGTTGTCGTACCCGAGCCGGGCCAGGTGCCCGTTGAACAAGGCGTGGATGCGCCGGTGGGTGGCTTCCTGCCCGATGAAACCCTGGACTTCGTGCGCGTATTTCAGGCGTTCGGCTTCGGGCAGGGTCTTGAGCCCGGTGCGCACCGAGTCGATGAAGAACTGTTCGCCGGCCGGGAAACTCATCGACAGCGCATTGAAGAACGCCGAGCGAAACGCATCGCCGCCGTTCCAGCGGCCCGGGAAGGGTGTCTCAAGATCGATCAGAAGGCGTCGCACTGCGAGTTCGGTCATGGGGCTTCTCCATTCATATTCAGTTCCGCGCTGGCAGCCGGTAAGTGGTGGTCGCGCACGCCATACAACAGGCGTTGCCAGCGCACCGGGTGGAACGGCTTCCAGCCGCCTTCGGGCTGCGCCAGCCGCTCGGCCAGCAGATACAGGGCCGCCGGGCTGGCGGCCATTCCGAGGTGGCTGACGCCACGCAGATGGATGTTTTCGGCCTCGGCCTGGCTCGCTTCGATCGAGCAGCGCCATGCAACGACGCCGTCGAGCTTGCTGTAGATCGACGTCGTCGGCACCGGTGGTTTGGTGCGCAGGCGCTCGGACAACTCGGGCCCGGAGCGCTTGACGGTGTCGCCCGTCAGCCATTCGTAGACGCGCACCGCGTTGTTGGCCCGCAGGTGGCCGGTAAACGGCGAGCCCAGTGTGATCACCTGCCGCACCAGCTGCGGCTCGCGTTTGGCCAGTTCGCGTGCAAAGATGCCGCCCAGGCTCTGGCCGACCAGGCTGATCGTCTGGCCGTGGCGATCGAACAGCGACTGCAGCCTTGCCCGCATGTGTTGTGCCATGCCGGGGCGCATGCCCATGTTGCGACCCAGTTCCCAGGGCACTGCCTGGTAGCCCAGCTCGCGCAAAAAGCGGCGCACCAGGCGGGTCGACAGGTCGGACGCGCCCAGCCCGGGCAACACCAGCACCGGGTGCCCGTCGCCGGAGGGCACGATGCGCTTCAGGCCCCGGCGCAGCACCGCGCCGGCCACGAACTCCAGCACCGCGCGCGACTCGAGCGCCAGCAGCAGCTTGGGCGGCGGTGCCATGTCCGGGCGCGGCGCCTGGGAGCGCCGGGAGGGTTGGGGCATCGGGTGTCGTCCTTACGGGGTCGGGGGCAAGAGCGGCGTGCTCCATACACAAGTGTATTGTAGCGTCAATGGCATGTCAACCGTGGCGCGTTGGCACCATGGCGCGTTGGCGCGTTGGGTGGATTGGGCGTATTGGTGCAGGCGATCGCAGCAAGCAGCTGATGCGCGGGTCCGACGGATCCTCTCGCTGCCGCTGCTGCGTGGCCGCCGGACCCGGTCGAGGCCCCGATGGCCGATGTACGGCGCCGGCAGGTTATGCGGGTCGCCCGACCCAGAACGGTGTTCCGGTCAGCGGGTATTCGTCGCAATTGGCATCCGGGGCGGCGCCACCGCGGTCCACCACCAGGAAATCGCATGGCGCCTGCAGCGCCAGCAGCGGGTGGTGCCAGGTGCCGCGCGCGTAGTTCACGCCCTGTCCCGGCGCGGCACGAAAGCAGCGGACGCGCGACGTGTCCGGCACCGGGCCGGCTTCGGCCACCACGACCAGGTACGGCAGCGGCGATAGCGGCATGAAGGCCTGGCTGCCAAGCGGATGGCGCTCCAGCAGCAACAACTGCATCGGCAGACTGCGCGGCATGGCCCGGAAGATGCTGAGTATCGGAAAACCGCCGTCGCTGGATACGTCGATCCGGGCCAGGTCGTGGTAACGCTCGGCGTAACCCCCGTTGATGGCAAAGTGCCGGGCCGAGTCACTGGCCTCGATGACGTCGCCGAACGGCCGGAACGCCTGGGCAGACAGCGCTTCGATGGTGAGCAGGTGTGGGACGCTGGGCATGGACGGAGTCAGCAATCGATGTCGCGCAGGTCGGGCGTTGTCGGCCGGGCATCCGCGCCCCCGGAGCGTGGCCGGCGCTTGTTGCGTTTGCCGAAGGCCAGCCCCATCGCGAGCGTCTGGGCCAGGCACATCGCCGATGTGAGTGAACGAAAACCCAGCAATTCGGCATCGTTGACTTCGAGCACCAGGTCCGCGTCCCGGGCCACCGGGCTCAGGAAAGCGTTGGTGATGGCCAGGCGCTTGGCGCCTTGCCGGCGCACCTGCTCGCACACCTGCAGGGTGTCGGCCGCGTAGGGGGGGAAACTGATGGCGATCAACAGGTCCTGTGCGCTGGCCGTGCTGGCCTGTTCGGCGATCGCACCGCCCAGACCGGTGATCTGCACCGCACTCTGGCCGACCCGGTTGAGCGCGTAAGCCAGGTAGGCGGCAACGGCATAGGAGCGCCGCAGCCCGAGCACATGGACCATACGCGCGTTCTGGATCAGCCTGATCGCCTGCTGCAGCGGCAAGGCGGCGGCGTCGGCCTGCAGATGCTCCAGCGACACGATATTGGCCCGGCTGAACGCCCGCAGCACTTCGGCCGGGTCGTCGGGATTGTCCAGTGCCTGCTCGCCGCCATAGTGCCGGATGCGCTCGCTGAACGTCGGCTTGACGACGCGCTGCAGCGGCTCGCGGAACAGGCGCTGCAATTCCGAGTACCCGTCGAAGCCCAGCGCCTTGGCCAGTCGGATGAAGGCCGACGGTGCGATGCCCGCGCCGGCCGCGACGCTGGCCACCGGGTTGAGCGCCACATCGTTGGGATGCTCGATCACGTAACGCGCCGCGTCGCGCATCCGCGGCGTGAGGCGTTCGCTCTCGCGCGTGATCAGTTGGCGCAGGGCGCCGAGGCTGGTGGGTTTGCCGCTGCCCATTGCCGGATCATGGCCAGTGCCGGCCAAACGCCGGCTCAAAAGGCGCGCACCTGGCCACGCGGCACGAAGCGGCCCATGCCCTGGTGCCCCAGCCATTGCGGCCCGTCGACGATCAGCCTGCCGCGCAGGAAAACCTTCTCGACCCGGCCGCGCAGCGTGCGGCCTTCGAGCAGGGTGTAGTCGCAGTTGCCATGCAGGTGCCTGGCGTGCACGGTCTGGGTTGCCGCCGGGTCGAACAGCACCACGTCGGCGTCGCTGCCGACGGCGATCGTGCCCTTTTTGGGGAACAACCCGAACAGCTTGGCGGGTGTGGTGGCGGTGAGTTCCACGAAGCGGTTGAGCGACAACCGGCCCTGCATCACACCGATGTCGAACAGGCTCACCAGGCGCGTCTCGATGCCCGGCGCGCCATTCGGAATCTGCGAGAAATCGTCCTTGCCGCGCATCTTCTGCATGCGGTAACCGAGGTGGCCCTCCTTCATGCAAAACGGGCAGTGGTCGGTGGCGATCACCTGCAGGTCGTCGTAGCGCAGCGCGCGCCACAGGTGCTTCTGGTCGTCCGGGGTGCGCAGCGGCGGCGTCATCACGTACTTGGCGATCTCGACCGAGTCGCTGTCGTAGACCGAATCGTCGAACAGCAGGTAATGCGGGCAGGTTTCGGCAAACACCGGGATGCCTTCGGCGCGCGCCGCGACGATGTGCTTGAGCGCCTGGTTGCTCGACACATGCACGAAATAGATCGGCGCCTGCGCCAGTTCGGCCAGGCGGATACCCCGGTGGGTGGCTTCGCCTTCCAGTATGGCGGGCCGCGTCAGGGCGTGGTAACGCGGCGAGCTGTGGCCGGCTTCCAGCGCTTCCTTGATCAGCAGGTCGATCACGGTGCCGTTTTCGGCGTGCAGCGCCACCATGCCGCCGTCGGCGCCGACCTGGCGCAACATGCGAAAGATCGCGGCGTCGTCGGCCATCATCACGCCGGGGTAGGCCATGAACATCTTGAAGCTGGTCACACCCTCGTGCCGCATCGCGTGGCGCACGTCCTGCAGCACCTGTTCGTCCACGCGCGTGACGATCACGTGCAGGCTGAAGTCCACCGCCACCTGCGACTCGGCGCTGCGCTGCGCCCGGGCGATCGCGCCCAGCGGCGAGTCGGCCTGCGTCTGCAGCGCGAAGTCGACGATGGTGGTGGTGCCGCCAAATGCGGCGGCCCTGGTGCCGCTGGCGAAGGTGTCGCAGGTGATGCT
The DNA here is from genome assembly GCA_031368125.1 of Betaproteobacteria bacterium. GTDB lineage: Bacteria > Pseudomonadota > Gammaproteobacteria > Burkholderiales > Burkholderiaceae_C > CAISIP01. The sequence continues at coordinate 2,842 of JANLQZ010000740.1, read as the reverse complement.
GGGCCCGATCACGTTTTCCAGGTGCACATGGGTGTCGACGCCGCCGGGCAATACATACAGGCCGGTGGCGTCGACCACCGACACGTCTTCGCCAACCGCGATCCGGTGGCCGATGGTGTGGATCAGGCCGTCGCGCATCAGCACGTCGGCCACGTAGTCGTCGCTGGCGGTGATGACCCGGCCGTTGCGGATCAGCGTATCGGTTGTCGTGCTGCTCATGGGATCACTTGGTCGAGGTGGTGGATCAGCCGGTCGATCTCCTGGGCCGTGTTGTAGTGCGCCATCGACACGCGCACCACGCCCCCCTGCGCGTCGAGCCCGAGCGACTCGATCAGGCGCCTGGCATAGAAGTCGCCGAACCGGATGCCGATACCGAACTGGTCGACATGGCGCACGATCGACTCGGACATCCGCCCGGCGACCATGAAACTGATGGTCGGCACGCGGCCGCCCGCCGTCGCGCCATTCAGGCCGATGATGCGCACGGCTTTCTTGCCGCGCAGGTAGCCCAGCAGCCGTTCCGCCAGTGTGTCCTCGTGTCGCTCGAAGGCGTCGAAGGCGGCCTGCATCTTCTGGCGCGACGAGCCGCGGCATCCGAGGCTGGTGCCGACGTCGACCAGGTACTCGTTGATACCCACGCAGCCATAGGACAACTCGTAGTTGACATTGCCGGGCTGCAGCTTGTAGGGAATCACCTCCGGGCCGATGAAGTAGTGGTTCAGGCTGGGCAAGCCCAGCAGCAGCTCGCGCCGTCCCCACAACACGGCGTAGTGGGGGCCGAACACCTTGTAGAAGCTGAACACGTACACGTCGGCGCCGCTGGCCTGCACGTCGACCAGGCGGTGCGGCGCGTAGGCCACGGCGTCTACACACAGGCGCGCACCCACCGCATGCGCGCGCCTGGCCACCTCGGCGACCGGATTCACGGTGCCCAGGATGTTGGACGCGTGGGTCATCGCCACCCACTTCACGCGCGGCGAAAGCAGGCGATCCAGGTCCGGCAACTCCAGCGCCAGCGAGTCGGGGTGGGTGTCCCAGATCCTGAGCACCGCGCCGGCCGCCTGCAGCCGGCTCCAGCCGCCGATGTTGGCCTCGTGGTCACTGTTGGTCACGATGATTTCATCGCCGGCGCGGATGCCTGGCCGTAGCGCCTGCGTGAGCTGGAACATCAGCGATGTGGTCGAGCCGCCCATGACGATTTCGTCGTCATTCGGCGCGTTGACCAGTTCGGCCACCGAGCGGCGCGCCGCGAGCACGCGGGCCCCGGCGTCCTGCGACTGTGCGTAACTCGCGCCCAACTGCACGCTGCTGCTGAGCAGGTAGTCGCGCACCCGGTCGGCCACCCGGCGCAGCACCTGCGAGCCGCCGGCGTTGTCGAGGTACACGCATTCGTCGCGCAGCGCCGGAAACTCGGCGCGGATGTGTTCCAGATTCAGTGCGGGTGCGGGTTGCGGCATGGCGGTGCGCTCAGTGTTGAAGAATGGCCTGCAAGAAGGCCCGGGTCCGCGGCTCGCGCGGCGCGCTGAAAAAGGTCTCCGGCGGTGCCTGTTCGACCACCCGGCCGGCTTCCATGAAAATCACACGGTCGGCGACCCGGCGCGCAAACCCCATCTCGTGGGTCACGATCACCATCGTCACGCCGGTGCGCGCCAGGTTCTGCATCACGTCGAGCACCTCGCCCACCATTTCGGGGTCGAGCGCCGACGTCGGTTCGTCGAACAGCAGCACTTTGGGCTCCATCGCCAGCGCGCGGGCGATCGCCACCCGCTGCTGCTGGCCGCCGGAGAGCTGACCCGGCAACTTGTGCGCGTGCTCGGCCAGCCCGACCTTGTCGAGCAGCGCGCGCGCGCGCTCCTGCGCCTCGTGCCGGGGCATGTGTCGCACCCGCAGCGGGCCCAGCGCCACATTGGCCAGCGCGGTCAGGTGCGGGAACAGGTTGAAGCTCTGGAACACCATGCCCACCTCGGCCCGCACCCTGGCCAGGGCGCGGCCGCGGACCACCTTTTCGCCGTCGACCAGCACTTCGCCGCGCTGGTAGTCTTCGAGCAGGTTGATGCAGCGGATCAGCGTGGACTTGCCGGAGCCCGACGGTCCGACCACCACCACCACCTCGCCGGCCTCGACCTCCAGGTCGATGCCGTGCAGGGCCTCGAAGCTGCCGTAGGATTTGTGCAGCCCGCGGATCTGGATCAGCGCCGTCATACCGGGTACCTCAACGCGTGCCGGCGCGGTGCCGCGCCTCGAAAAAACCCACCAGCCGCACCAGCGGCAGCAGCAGCAGCAGGTACAGCAGCGCCGCGCCGATCAGGGGCGTGGGGTTGGCCGCCAGGGCCTGGGCCTGGGTGGCCTGCTTGAGCAGGTCGGGCATCGCCACCACCGAGGCCAAGGCCGTGTCCTTGAGCACATTGATGCAGTTGCTGGTCAGCGGCGGCACCACGATCCTGAACGCCTGCGGCAGCACCACGTCGCGCATGCTGCTGAAAAAGCCCAGTCCGATCGCTTCCGCGGCCTCGAACTGGCCCTTGGGAATGGCTTCGATGCCGGCCCGGAAGATCTCGGCGGTATAGGCGCACGACACCAGCGTCAGCGCGGTCGCGGCAGCGGCAAAAGAGGTGAGCCGTATGCCGACGAAAGGCAGCGCGTAGTAGACCAGCACCAGCAACACCAGCAGCGGAATGGAGCGAAACACGTCGATGTAGACCCGCGCGATCGCGCGCAGCGGGGCCGCGCCATACAGGCGTACCAGGGCCATCGACAGGCCGCTGGCCAGCCCGGCGACGATGCTGACGAGGCCCAGCAGGATCGTGATCCACAGCCCTTCGAGCAGCAGCGGCAACGTGCT
>JANLQZ010000704.1:0-3097 GCA_031368125.1 Betaproteobacteria bacterium | reverse complement strand
TGGCCGATGGCGCCGCGCCCGTCGAGCCAGGCCCACTTGCTGTGCGTCCCCGGCAACACGCAGATGCTGCCGGCGGGCAATGCCGCACCCCAGATCTGGGTTTCCTCGCCACGCATGACGTCGTATGCGCCGCTGCTGTCGGCGTACTGAAGGCCCGGGACGATATGCAACACGCGCTGCGGCCCGGTCGCGCCGACGCCGATCCCGGCAATCGCGACCGTGGTCAGCGCGCCGGCGCTGTCGGAGATACCGGCCGGGCACGACAGGTAGGGCGCTTCCTTCCAGCCCTGCCGGCTGCCGATCATGCCGCTGGCGAGCAGCGGGCAGTCGTGCTGCAGCAGCCAGTCGCCGCACAACGCGACCAGCGCTTCGCTGAAGGCGCCATTCCTGACCGCCATGACCCCGCCCGCCGCAGCGCGTGCTTCAAGCGGCTGCCCCCGCGCATCGAGCAGGCTGGCACGCAGGTTGGAGGTGCCCCAGTCGAGGGCGATCAAAGCGGCTTGTGCCACGGGGCGGTTCCTTGTAAGTAATGGCCCGACGAAGACCGTGATTGACAGTTAGCCGGGAATCGATCAGAGCTTGATCTCGTCGAGCCGCTGCTGCACGTCGGCGACATCAAACGCGGCTGGATCGAATGCGCCGCCACACCAATCCTTCAGCTCGGCATGTTCAGGATGACTGGGGTCGGCGATGGCCGCCAGGAAGTGCTCGTAGCCCGGCACTCCCCCGACGTCCTCTGGTGGACAGGCCCCTTGCCCGGTGATACACATTGGCGAGCCCAGCGGCACACCCATGTCGACTGCACGCTCGACCTTGATCTTGTGCTGCCAGTTGTCTCCGTAGTCATAAACCCAGGTAAACGTTGAGCCGCCATCGAGTGCCTTGCGCAGCGACACGCGGGTTTCATCCTGCACGCCGTCAGGCAAGTCCCCTTCGGGCTCGGGGCGGCCATAGTTGACGTCGCCGAAGAGGAACTCATGCAGGTGTCCGCCCTGCCAGCCCATGGCCCGCAGCAGCACCACATGCAAGGTGGGCAACTTGATGGTGGCGGGCACCACGATGCGCCGCCAGATCTTGGGCCTGGTGCCCCGCAGATCGACGCGCAATTGAAAGACCTTGGCGATCTTGGCTGTCTTGGAGCGCTCTGATTTGCCGCTCACATCATGCAGTGGTGTACCCATGGCCACCATTGTGCCAATGCTTTATGCCGCCAGGCGTTGCTCCGCTATTGCCGAGTTGATCTGGCCGGCCACCGCCCAGGGCAGCAAATCGTCCATGCGGTTGATCGGATGATCGATGATGCGCTCCAGCACGAAACGCAAATAGGCCTGTGGATTCAAACCGTTGCGCTTGGCCGTGCCGAGCAAGATGCAGAACACGGCAGCCTTCAATTGCGCCGCGACTTGATCGGAAACCTGCTCGTCCAGAGTGCGTTTGGCATCCGCCAGTTGCTTCTCCTTGTCACGAAGCCCCTGTTCGCGTTTGGCAACTTCCTCATCCTTTTGGGCAAGCTACTGTTCAAACTGCTTTCGCGTTGCCGCCAGCATTGGTGCCGCCAACGAATCGGTCAGTCGTATCTCGGTCTTGCAGTTCGGGCAAATGATTGTTGGGTCGGTCATGCGGGCTCTCTTTTGCGATGTTGTCATTGCCAGCCGGCGGGCGGCCAAGCAGGTACCGGTTCCCCGAGCTGCACCAGCAGGTCACCAACTGCCTTGGTCAGCTTGCGAAACGAACGATTGCGCCGATGAGCGAGCGACATGTCGAATACCGCGCTCAGCTTCTGCTGCTGGTGGATCGTTTCGGCATAAGACGCACCACCAGGCATAAAGGCCTCTAACGCGCCCTTGGCATTGCATTTGGATTCCGGGTCGGCCGGTGCCGAGGCATCGTTGGCGATGCGACATTGGCCACGCAGCGATTCGACGGCGGCGAGAAACCAGGTTTCGTATTCCCGGTAGGCGATGACCACCTCGCAGGGAATCGCCCCGGCGGCCGCTCTCGCCCAGGACCGGACGGTAACTGCAAGGTTGACAGGGCAGTCGTCTTCGCCGTCGAACAGCAGCAGTACGGCACCACAGCGCGGTTGAGCCAACGCAAGCCTGACTGCCGTTTGAACGTCTGCTTCGCGTCGAAACTGCGCCTGCGTTCGCCGTACAGGCGTGCCCACGGCGACTCCAAAGCACCGCGCGTGGTCATGCAGCAATCGACGCAACAACACGGGCACCGCAGTGACTTCACCATGGCCCTCGACGATGGGATAGATCGTCATGCGAGATTTTCGAAGAGGCTGGCGCTGCGCAAGGTTTCATCATTTGCAAAAATCTCTTCGGGATGAAGCGCGTTGGATCGCAACAATTCGCCCGCCCCCATGAGGTGGCGTCGCATCGCCTCGCGTGTGGCGGCGGAAGGCAACAGCAGATGCGACGCGCCTTCCTGCCAGGAGACGATGCGCAGGTTATCTCCTGTGCTGCACGCATTGTCTCTTCCTCAGCCCAGCTGCCATTCGACGCACACGACAGTGTGCCCAGCAATTGTTTGATGGAGTTGCTGCTCAAGCTCCAATATCAAACCGTCGCGCCTTGCCTGAATCTCATCTTGCCTGACAAGGAGTTCACGACGCTTCTTGTCGCGCTGGCCCTCAGGTTCGCCGGCGTGATGATGAGAAGGCGGCGCCTGCGTTCTGCCCAACGCTGCGCGAGCAGCAGACCGGCTTCGATGGTCTTTCCCAAGCCGACCTCGTCAGCCAGGATCACCCCTTCGAGAGCGGGTTGCTCGTGGCCAAAAGCGCCGCGTCGATTGGGTGGAGGTTCAGGTCAACCTGCGCATCCAGCAGCGCCCCGGCCATGCGGTCCATGGAATCCGTAGGACCGCGCAGAGTGAGCTCTTGAGCAAAGTACGCCAGTTGCCGCGGGCTGTATTGCATTGATTGTCTTGCCCTCGACTCAACTGGGTTCGGCTGCATCATCAAGCAACGCATTGATGCTGTTTGGCACAACGCCCCGCGCGAGCATCCGCTTGAACGTTTCGTAGACGTCGGTCCTTGATCCGGCCTTGCGCAGCGTGTCTTCGTCGTTGAACCAAACGTACACGATCATCT
>JANLQZ010000662.1:0-2143 GCA_031368125.1 Betaproteobacteria bacterium | reverse complement strand
TACGGCGCCAAGATCTTCGACGCCAAGGGCGAACCGGTGATCGACGACGGCTACAAGACCGCGGTCAGCAAGTTCGTCGGCTGGCACAAGGACGGCGCCATGCTCAAGGAGGTCTGGGCCGGCTCGGGCGGGTCGACTTATGCCGACTCGATCGGCGAGTTCAAGAACGGCCGGGTCACCATGGTGTTGTCGGGTTCGTGGCAGATCAACCGGCTGCAAAAAGACATCGGCACCGCCTTTGACTGGGTCGCCGTGCCCAACCCGTGCGGGCCGGCGGCCTGTACCGGCATCCCCGGCGGCGCGGCATGGGTCGCGCTCAAGACCTCCAAGTCGCCCAAGGAAGTGGGCATGTTGCTGGATTTCATGGCGCAGGAAGCGAACTACGCCGAGTTCGCCGGCAAGACCAACAACATCCCGGCCCATGCCGGCTTGGCCAAGAAGGGGGTGGCCTATCCAGGGGCCACGCCGGCCGCGCGCGCCGCGCTCGGGACCTTCAGCGCGGGCGTCGCGAACCTCGCGCCGGTCGCCTACCAGTTCCAGGGCTACAAGTACAACCGCGCCATCATGCTGCCTACCGTCACGCGCGTGACGCAGGCGATCGTGGGCGAGATGAGCACGGAAGAAGCCATGACGAAGATCGCTGCCGACATGGCGGATGCGGTCAAGCAGGCGCAAAAATAGGGTCCATGTGGCGCGGTCTGACCAGTCGCGCGTGGATTGCGGGTCGGGCCCGCAATGACAACGCTGGCGGCCCGTAACGACGAGACCGGCAGCGCGTAATGGCGTCGATCGAAGTGCGCGCCGACTGGATGTTTGCCGAGCCCTGATCGAGGTACTTCCCATTGCAGTTGTTGTCGCGCGTGCTCGGCGTCTTCTTCAACCTGTTCGAACCGCTGTTCCGGCTCGGGCAGCGCTGGCTTGGCATGTCGCGCATCGGCTGGTTGTTCGTGGCGCCGAACCTGGTCGTGTTCGGGCTGTTCACGTTCCTGCCGATACTGATCAACTTTGTCTACGCGGCCACCGGCGGTGTGAACCTGTTTCCGTTCCAGCGGCCTTATACCGGCGCGGAGAATTTCGGCATCCTGTTCGAATGCCGTGACTACTTCGATATCCAGACCTGCCGCAAGGACGTTTTCTGGCGCGCCATCTTCAACACCGTGCGGTTCAGCCTGATCCAGGTGGTCCTGATGGTGGTGTTGTCGCTGGTGACGGCACTGGTGCTGAACCGCAAGATCATCGGACGCGGATTCTGGCGCGGCGTGTTCTTCTATCCGGTGTTGCTTTCGCCGGTGGTGGTGGCGCTGATCTGGAAATGGCTGCTGCAAAGCCAGGGCGTATTCAATGCCGGGCTGGTGGCTGCGGGCAGTGCGCCCGTGGACTGGCTGACCGACGCGGGCTGGGCCTTCTTCTGGACCGTGTTCGTGTCGATCTGGGCCCATATGGGTTTCTACACCCTGATCCTGCTGGCCGGCTTGCAGGCTATTCCCGCGGACATGTACGAGGCCGCCGAGATGGACGCTGCCTCGCCCTGGCGCACCCTGCGCCGCATCACGTTGCCGCTGCTGATGCCCAACCTGATCGTGGTGCTGGTGCTGGCCATGATCCGCGCGGTGCAGATCTTCGACGAGGTGTTCGTGCTCACCGGTGGCGGGCCCGGTTCGGCCACCACCTTCATCGTGCAGTTCATCTACCAGACCGGTTTTGCCGAGCAGATCCACCTCTACGGCCTGGCCGCGGCGGCGTCGCTGGTGCTCGCGCTCGGCCTGATGCTGCTGACCGTTGTGCAACTGCGGCTCACGCGCGCCAGCGAAGCCGGGCAGAAGGCGCGTTGAGATGATTCCGACCAGCCCGCCACCACCACTCGCCGTGCCACCGGAGTGGGCTGCTTTCGGCCCGCTGCGGTCGTTGGTTTGCGGGCCGTATGGCCACGTCCTGGGCGAGCCCGCCGGGCGTCCGCGCCGGGACGGACGGCTTGACGACGAAGCCGTGGACTCCGATTGCCTGGTCTGCCATGCGCTTGCCCGGGGACGTGGGTCGGTAGTGAATGGGCGCAGGGTCTATTCGCGATTGCCACAACGCTCGCGCGCCAGCCAAATCGTTGACGCAGCGGCGCTGGCACACCGGGAGCAGTCGCTCGCGCGTG
>JANLQZ010000951.1:0-4915 GCA_031368125.1 Betaproteobacteria bacterium | reverse complement strand
GTATCCAGGATCTCGCCCTGCAGCGACTGGCCGTAGAAGTCCTTGCTGCCGCCGCCGCGGATACGCAGCGGCGTGGCGCTGGCGGCGGCGCTGCGGATGCGTTGCGCGAGATCGGACAGGGCGTGTTCCATCGCCGCAATGGTAGCCGGGCGGGCCGCGGCCGGATTGAATTTTCTGAACGCCGCGCGTGCTGAAAATTCTCAGTCGCGAAAGAAGTTGACCGGCAGGCCCGGCGTGTCGACCCGGGTCGAGAACACGCACCCCGATTGCGGCAGCCGCTGCAGTTCGTGTTGCGGCCGGTTGTGGCGCGCGGTCGTGATGAACAGGGTGCGCAGGTCGTCGCCGCCGAAACACGGCATGGTGGGGCATTGGGCCGGCGTCGGAATTTCGGCCAGCAGCTCACCGGAGGGCGAGAACTTGAGCAGCCGCGCGCCCTCGAACATCGCGGCGTAATAGTTGCCCTGCGCGTCGACCGAGGCGCCGTCGGGGCGGCCCCCATAACCCGGCATGCCGCTTTGCCAGTCGTCGGGTTTGTGGGGGAACTGCTGGAACACGCGTTCGCGCGCCAGCGTGTTGGCCTGCGCGTCCCAGTCCCAGGCCCGGATCACATGGCCCGGCGTGTCGGACCAGTAGACCGTGCGGCCGTCGGGTGACCAGGCCAGTCCGTTGGCGATCGTGGCGTCGCCCGCCATGCGTTGCACCTGCAGCGGGCGCCCATCCCGGCAGTCGAGCGCAAACAACTCTGCCGCGGCCATCGTGCGCGGTTCGTACATGGTGCCGGCCCAGAAGCGCCCCAGCGGGTCGGCCTTGCCGTCGTTGAAGCGGGTGGTGCCGGTGTCGTGGTCGAAGCGGCGCATCAGGCGCAGCGCGCCGGCCCATTGCGGAGCGCGGTAGATGCCGTCGCGCAGCGCAATCACCAGGCCGCCACTGGCGGCCGGGGCGATGCAGCCGGGCTCAGACGGCATGGCCCAGCTCTGCACCGCGCCGGACTCTGCCTCGGCGCGCAGGATGTTGCAGGCCGGAATGTCGACCCAGTACAAGCGGCCCTCGCCCGGGTGCCAGAACGGGGATTCGCCCAGTTCATTGGGCTCGCGCGTGACGGCATGCCAATTCATGCGACCGTCTCCACTTCGATGCGCATCTGGGCCGTCATCGACTGGCCCGGCTGCAGTACCTGCACGCCGTTGTCGGACGCGGCCGGCTCCATGTTGACGGCATTGTTGACGTGGCTGACCGGCTCGATCGCGACGAAGTCGCGCCGGTCGTTGGTGAATACGACCAGCCGGCGCAGGCTCGAACTCAGGCGCGTATGGAGCAGTTCGTCGCGCAGGTGCAGCATACCGGTCCAGCCGTCAAAACAATGGTCGACATCCAGCGCGGCGCAGTCCGCGTCGAGCCCGCGCGAGGGCACGCGGTGGGTCGGCAACTTGTCGCCCCCCATCTCCCAGCGCCCGGTGGCTTCGAAAGCGATCCGGCTGCGCGCGCGCTTGACGAAATACGGATGCCAGCCGAGCCCGAACGGCGCCGCCTGCGCCGACTGGTTGGTGACGCTGAGTGTGAGCTCCAGCGCGTCGGCGCCAAGGCGAAAGGCTTGCGAGCTGTCGAAGGCAAATGGCCAGTCGGCATCGGGACGGTGCTCGAACGACAGCAGGGCAAACTGCGGCTGGGCTTCGAGCAGGATCCAGGGCCGTTGCCAGCCGACCCCGTGGATGGCGTGTGGCTCGGGCGGGAAGTTCTGCACCAGCGGGTGACTGGTGCCGTTCCATTTCAGCGTGGCGTGCGCAATGCGGTTGGAGTAGGGCACCAGCGGGTAACTGCCGGCATCGCGCACCGTTGCCAGCGACGCACCGGGTGTGGAACGCAGCACGGCGACGTCGTCGATCCACAGGCCGGCGATCGCCCCGCCGAGCCCGGGCACGATGTCGCAGCGCAAACGGCCGCAGGCAAGGGTGGTCGATGTCGTCATGTTGCACGCTGCTCCTTGGGTGCATTGTGCATGCTGAGCGCGACAAAAAAATCCACGCAAGCCTGGACTTGCGCGGATTCCCTTCCCCCTGAGCACACTCTGCGGTGCCGCCCGGCCACGACACCAGGGGGTGTCGTGGCCGGGGCCGTGGTTCAGCGGCTGTAGGCGGTTTCGCCGTGCGAAGTGATGTCGAGGCCTTCGCGCTCGTCTTCTTCGCTGACACGCAGGCCGATGACGAGGTCCACCAGCTTGTAGGCCACCAGCGATACCACGCCGGACCAGACGATCGTCAGCAGCACCGCCTTGAACTGCACCCAGACCTGGTCCATGACCGGGACCGAACTGACGGTGACGGTCACCCAGTCGCCGACCACACCGGGGCCACCGAGGGCCTGGTTGTTGAACACACCGGTCAGCAGGGCGCCGACGATACCGCCGACACCGTGTACGCCGAACACGTCCAGCGAATCGTCTGCGCCAAGCATCTTCTTGAGACCGTTGACACCCCACAGGCAGGCAAAACCGGCGATGAAGCCGATGATGATGGCACCCATCAGGCCGACGTTGCCACACGCCGGGGTGATCGCCACCAGGCCGGCGACCGCGCCCGACGCGGCGCCGAGCATCGAGGCCTTGCCCTTCATCAGCGCCTCACCCAGGCACCAGGCCAGCACCGCCGCGGCCGTGGCCGAGAAGGTGTTCATGAAGGCCAGCACGGCGGTTCCGTTGGCTTCCAGCGCCGAGCCGGCGTTGAAGCCGAACCACCCCACCCACAACATGGAGGCACCGACCATGGTCAGCGTCAGGCTGTGCGGGGCCATGGCTTCGCGGCCGTAACCGGTGCGTTTGCCGATCACGTAGGCGCCCACCAGGCCCGCCACCGCGGCGTTGATGTGCACCACCGTGCCGCCGGCGAAGTCCAGCGCGCCCCATTGCCAGACCAGGCCGGCCTTGGCGTTGAGGCCATCCACCACTTCCTTGGTGGCGTAGGCGTCCGGGCCCATCCAGAACCAGACCATGTGGGCGATCGGCGCGTAGCTGAAGGTGAACCACAGCGCCATGAACAGCAGCATGGCCGAGAACTTGATGCGCTCGGCGAAGGCACCCACGATCAGGCAGCAGGTGATGGCCGCGAAGGTGGCCTGGAACGCCATGAACAGCAACTCGGGGATCACGACGCCCTTGCTGAAGGTGGCCCCCATGGCGAACTCGCCCTTCATCGGATCGAACAGGCCCTTCATGAAGAGCCGGTCGAGCCCGCCGACGAACTGGTTGCCCTCGGTGAACGCCAGGCTGTAGCCATAAATGCACCACAACACCACGATCATCGAGAACGTCACGAACACCTGCATCAGCACCGACAACATGTTCTTGCTGCGCACCAGGCCGCCGTAGAACAACGCCAACCCGGGTATGGACATCATGATCACGAAGGCGGTGGCCACGATCATCCATGCCACGTCGCCCTTGTTCGGAACCGGAGCAGGTGCTGCCGCAGCCGAGGCCGCAGCAGCCGGCGCCGGAGCCGCTTGCGCGGCCGGCGCCGCCGGCGCGGATGCGGTGGCCTCGGCAGCCGAGGCCGCCGGTGCGGCGGCGGTTGTCTGGGCGATGGCGGGGGCACCGCCAACCAGCAGTCCCAGGCCCAGGGCCAGGGAGATGAGCAACTTTTTCACAGGGCTTCCTTTCCGGTTTCGCCGGTGCGGATGCGCACCACTTGTTCGAGGTCGTATACAAACACCTTGCCGTCACCGATCTTGCCGGTGCGGGCTGCCGATTCGATGGCTTCGATCACCCGGTCGACCAGCTCGTCTGACACGGCGGCTTCGATCTTCACCTTGGGCAGAAAATCGACCACGTATTCCGCGCCGCGGTACAGCTCGGTATGGCCCTTCTGCCGGCCGAAGCCCTTGACCTCGGTGACCGTGATGCCCTGCACACCGATACCCGAGAGGGCTTCGCGCACCTCGTCGAGCTTGAATGGTTTGATAACCGCTGCTACCAGTTTCATGGTTGGCTCCTGTCAGAAGTTGTATTTCAGGCCGACCACCACGGTGCTCTTGCCCAGGTTCTTGCCGTCCGGCGGGTTGGTGTAGAAAGCGCGCCGGGCGTCGCTGCCGATCGCGGCTGCAGACACCACCAGCCCGTTGCCGAAGTCCTTGGCAAGGCTGAGCGAGTAGTCGGTGTAGTTGCCGACGCTGCCGGCGACATTGGGGATGGTCTGGTGGCCCACATGCGGGGTGAGCGAGAAGCCATCGCCAAGGTCGAAACTGGCCGAGACTTCGAAGTAGCCGCTGCCATCGCTGTTCGTATTGGCGATGAAGTTGCTGGTGGCGCGGCTGTACTTGGCCGTGACCACGCTGTAACTCAGGGCGCCATAGACCTCGGTCGTGTTGGCGTTGACCGTCTTCGCGGCTGCGGTATTGCCCGGGTACTGGTAACGGACCAGGCCCAGGTCGAACGTCAGGTCGCTGGTGATCTCGCCCTTGAAGCCGCCGTACAGGTCGATCTCGGTGGAGCCCTTGGTGGCGCCGACATAGTCCTTGATCCACTTGATGTTGGAGCCCCAGACACCGAGGTACAGGCCGCTCTTGTGGCTGAAATCGGCACCACCCTGCAGCGCCGGATCGAACGACGTTTGCGAAATGCCGCGAAAGCGGTAATCGGAGACGGCGCCCAGGTTGAACGCCAGGGTGTAATCCGGCTCGGGCGGTTTGGCTTGGGCGAAGGCGCCGCTCGCGATCAGCGCGAGACTCAGCGTAGACAGGGTTTTGCAATGCACGGGGTACTCCAGCTCAGTTAATGGACAGTCGGTTTACGCACGGACCGTGCCACCTGCATCGTCAAAATTGCTGACGCACAAGACACGCCGGTGTGCACCGATCAGCGCTCGGCACGTTAAGATGGCTGTACGAATATCCAGCATGCACTGTTGTGGTGCGTGGTGAATTT
>JANLQZ010000629.1:0-2500 GCA_031368125.1 Betaproteobacteria bacterium | reverse complement strand
GCATCGGAGCCAATGTTGATGGCGGAGTGGACGGGACTCGAACCCGCGACCCCCGGCGTGACAGGCCGGTATTCTAACCAACTGAACTACCACTCCTGGTAGCTAACGTTTGCTCTTGCGAGCCAAGTCACCTGCCCTTTCAGGCTGGCCGTTAACGACTTGTGCCAACAACACCTTGCGGCATATCTGGCGACCCCACGGGGATTCGAACCCCGGTACCTACCGTGAAAGGGTAGTGTCCTAGGCCTCTAGACGATGGGGTCAAAGCCTTGGAACTCCGTTACAAGCCCACACTGAACTCCGTTACAAGCTCACTTCGATCTCCGTTACGAGCCCCTGCGGAAATCGGTGGTGGAGGTAAGCAGGATCGAACTGCTGACCTCTTGCATGCCATGCAAGCGCTCTCCCAGCTGAGCTATACCCCCGTTGCCCGTGACACCCTTGTTGGTACGCCGGCGTCTCAATTTCCGAGCCTCGAATTATAGCCTCAAAGCTGCGCCGTCCCGAGCCGGGCGATCACGGTGTCGCGGTGGCACAGCTCCAGCACCGCGTCGAGTGAAGGGGTCTGGCTGGTGCCGCACACCAGCACACGCACCGCCATGGCGAGCTGCGGCATCTTCACGCCGGACTCGGCCAGCACGGCCTTGATCGCGCCCGAGATCGATGCCTTGTCCCATGCACACACGGCCAGTTGGTCGGACAACAAGCGCAACGCTGGCCGCACGGCATCGGTCACGTGTTGTTCCAGTTCGGCCGCGGCCGGTATGACCTCGGCATAGAAGGCGGCCGCCCACCGGGCCAGCGCCACCGTGGTCTCGCAGCGGTCCTTGAACAACGCGCAGATGCGTGGCAATCGCTCGTCCGCCGCCGCGATGCCGAACCGGTGCAGTTGCGTCGCGACCATGCCAGCCAGCGCATCGTCGGCCATCGCGCGCAGGTACTGCGTGTTGACCCAGTTCAGTTTGGCAACATCCCACTGCGCCGGACTCCTGGCCAGGTGCTGGCCATCGAACCACTGGACGAGTTTGTCGCGGCCAAAGAGTTCGTCGTCGCCGTGGCTCCACCCCAGGCGCGACAGGTAGTTCACCATCGCCTCGGGCAGGTAACCCGCCTCCTCGTACTGCATCACGCTGACCGCACCATGGCGCTTGGACAACTTGTCGCCATCGGGCCCCAGGATCATCGGCACGTGGCCGTACAGCGGCAGTTCCGCGCCCAGTGCATGCAGGATGTTGATCTGGCGCGGCGTATTGTTGACATGGTCGTCGCCGCGCAACACGTGGCTGATTTCCATGTCCCAGTCGTCCACCACCACGCAGAAGTTATAGGTCGGCGTGCCGTCCGCCCGGGCGATGATCAGATCGTCGAGCTCACGGTTGCTGATCGTGATCGGGCCCTTGACCAGATCGTCCCAGGTCACGTCGCCGTGCGCGGGATTGCGAAACCGGACCACCGGCTTCAACCCCGGCGGCAAAACCGGCAGCGTCTTGCCGGGCTCGGGGCGCCAGCGTCCGTCGTAACGCGGCTTCTGGCCGAGCGCACGTTGCGCCTCGCGCATCGCATCCAGCTCGGCCGGCTGGCAATAACAGTGGTAGGCGGTCCCCTCGTCCAGCATCCGGGCGATCACCGCCTGGTAACGCTCCAGGCGCCGCATCTGGTAGTACGGGCCCTCGTCGTAGTCGAGCTTGAGCCAGCGCATGGCCTCGATGATCTGGTCCACCGCTTCCTGGGTCGAACGCGCCACATCGGTGTCTTCGATGCGCAGGATGAAGTCGCCGCCGAAGTGGCGCGCAAAAGCCCAAGAGAACAGCGCCGTGCGCGCCGTTCCAAGATGCAAAAAGCCGGTCGGCGAGGGCGCAATCCGGGTGCGGACCTTGCGCCGCGTGTTCACGATCGTGCTCCCGGCGTATCCAGGGCGCGCGCCAGGTCGGCCACCAGGTCCCGCACATGCTCCAGGCCGACCGACACGCGGATCAGCCCCTGGCCGATGCCCGCCGCCTGGCGCTGCGCCTCGCTGAGGCGGCCGTGCGAGGTGCTGGCGGGGTGCGAAACCAATGTCTTGACGTCGCCCAGGTTGGTGCACAAGGTGGCGGTGCGCACCGTGTCGAGCACGGCAAAGGCGCGCGCGCGTGCCTGGTCCGGGTCGGCGCAGCGCACGTCGAACGACAACACCGCACCGCCCTGCCCCGATTGCTGGGCCATCGCCAGTTCGTGCTGCGGGTGGCTGCGCAGCGCCGGGTAATACACCCGCGCCACCTGCGGCTGGTCCTGCAGCCACAACGCGAGTGCCAGCGCACGTTGCGACTGGGCCTGCATGCGGATCGACAGTGTCTCCAGGCCCTTGAGCACGACCCAGGCATTGAAGGGGGCCAGCGTCATGCCGGCGCTGCGCAGCACCGGCAGGAACAGTTCGGCCACCTGCTTCTCGGTGCCGCACAATGCACCCGCCACGATCCGGCCCTGGCCATCCAGGTATTTGGTGCCGGAGTGGATCACCAGG
>JANLQZ010000564.1:0-3617 GCA_031368125.1 Betaproteobacteria bacterium | reverse complement strand
CAGGGCCACATAGGCCAACCCCAGCGCAATGGACGGAAGGATCAAATGGCGCAGCCACTGCCAGAATCCGTCGGCCAGCGGCCGGTAGCCCTGCACCGGCAGCCAGCGCAGCTCGAGCGCGAACACGTACACCAGCATGTAACCGACGACAAACACCGGCACCGAAAATCCCATCACCGCCAGGCCCATCACCGCGCGGTCGAGCAGGGAGCCCGCCTTCCAGGCGGCCAGAACGCCCATCGTCACGGCAATACTCACCGCCACCAGCATGGTCGTGGCCGCCAGCGCAAAGGTCGGGCCCATTCTCTGCTGCACCATGGTCGCCACCGGGATGCTGGTGTACATCGAGACGCCGAGGTCGCCGCGCAAGGTCGCCCACCCCCAACTCGCGAACTGTTCCAGAAGTGGCCGATCCAGCCCAAGGTTGGCACGGATGCGTGCGACATTGGCTGCGGTGGCGTTGTCGCCGGCAATGATCGCCGCCGGGTCACCGGGGGCGAGATGCAACAGCGAGAAGACGAAGATGCCGACCACCAGCATGACCGGGATCACGCCAAGGACGCGGCGCAAGATGTAGGAGAGCATCAACTACCGAGAGGGTGTGAAGTTTTCGTAGCGAGGGCGCCGAGCTCGGGCCGGGCAGCGCAACAGTACACCCGTACGGTGAGCAGCACAGGCCCGGGATCGGTGGCCGCAGCAGAAAGGTTCACATGCTCTCAGCCGATGCGCTCCACGTTCCACCATGGAATGATCTCGGGCACGGCGATCAATCCCTTGATCTTGTCGGCGCGGTAGGCCACCGGCCCGACCCACTGGCCGGTCTTGATGTCGTGCACGTACTCCATCATGACGCGGTTCATGCGCGCGGCGATGGCCCGTCGGGCTTCCAGCGTCGCGGCGGCCGACCATTCGGTGCGCAGTTTTTCGACCTCGGCGTTCTCCGGCCAGCCAAACCAGGCCTTGCGTCCGGTGGCCGCATGGGCCGACAACGCAATCGGATTGGCCGTGGCGTTGCCGCCACCCCAGGTGAAGAAGACGTTCCAGCCACCCTTGTCGGGCGGCTCCTGCACCGAGCGGCGCGTCACCACGCCGCTCCATTCGCTCGACGCCAGCTGGACGTTGAAGCCGACGGCGCGCAGGTCCCGGGCGATCACCAGGATCGTCTGGTCCATGATGCTGATGTTGGTCGCGTGCAGCACGACGATGGGCTTGCCGTCGTAGCCGGACTCCTTGAGCAGCTCGCGTGCACGCGCCTGGCGTTGCGCCATCGGCGCATTCAACATCAGCGCTTCGGAACCGTCGGTCACTCCCATCGGCGAATCGCAGGTGAAATGCGAACCGCAGGTGCGGTAGAACTTGGGGTCGCCGACGGCGGCGCGCTGGATGTCTTCCTGGTTGACGGCGAGCTGCGCCGCCCGGCGCGCGGACAGGTTGTTGAACGGCGGATGAAGATGGTTCAAACGGCAATAACCGACGTTGCCGAACTTGTTCAGCACCTCGATCTTGACCCCCGGCGCGGCGGCCAACGCGGGCAGCAGCACGGTCGGTGGCACCTCGAAGAAATCGACCTCGCCGGCCATCAGCGCCGAGGCGGCGGTCTGCTCGTCCATGATGTCCCAGATCACGCGGTCGAGCAGCACGCGTTTGCCGCCGGCGATGCCGGTGGCCGGCTCGGAGCGCGGGACGTAGTCCGGATTGCGCTCGTAGACCACCCGGCTGCCGGGACGGTATTCGGCCTCGATGAACTTGAACGGCCCCGAGCCGATGTGTTTGGTGATCTGGGTGTTGGGATCGGTGGCCGCGATCTCGGCCTTCATCATGAAACACACCGGCGTGCTGGTCTTGGCCAGCGCGTCGATCAGCAGGCCATAAGGCTCCTTGAGAACGATACGAAAGGTCTTTTCGTCGACCACCGGCGTGTCGGCCACGCGTTCGAACAGGTGCGACCCGGCGCCGTCCTTGACCTGCCAGCGGCGCAGCGAGGCGACGCAGTCGCGCGCCGTGACGGCGGTGCCGTCGTGCCACTTCAGGCCCGGACGCAGCTCGAAGGTGTAGGTCTTGCGGTTGGCCGAGATATCGGTCTTGCCGACCATCTGCGGCTGCGGATTGAAGTTGCCGTCGATGCCGAACAGCGTGTCGTACATCATCGCGCCGTGGTAGGCCGCCATGTTCTGCGTGGTCCAGATCGGATCGAGAATGGCCAGGTTGCCGTGCGGCACCATGCGCACCTGCCGCGGCGGTCGCGCCTGGGAACGGGTCACGAGCGGCACGCCCACACCGGCCAGGGCTGCGGCAGCGGCACCGGCTGTCAAAACGGATCGCCTTGAACTGGTCATGAAAGCTTCTCCTGTGGGTTGGCTAAGGTGAGCGCACAAAGTCGTGCCGGCGCATTAGCCATGGGTTGGGGGATCCAAAATTATTTGACCACATCCGCACAGGGCGGGCAAGGTCGCCCGCATGCGCCCGCATGGGTGAAAACCCCCGCCTTGTCGCATCAGGCCTGCAGGCACGCCACCAGTTGTTGCGCCACCAGTTGCGCGTCGCCCGGATGCAGATTGCAGGGGTCGAGGTCGAAGTGCCCGAGGTCGGTCTGGTAGTCGCGCACCAGCACTGGCGGGTCGCCCGCTGCCAATGCATCGGCCAGGCTGCGCGCGCTCCACCCGTTGCCGGCCAGTGGCCGCACACGCAGCCGGCACAGCGGATTACCGGTCGGGTCGGGGACGGTGGTGCATTCAAGCTGCGCAAACGGCTGCAGGCAGCGCCGCCACAGGTCCAGCGCCGCGTCCTCGCGCGCCCGCACCGCAGCGTGGTCGCGCGCCTGCCAGGCCTGCAGGGCCGCCATCACGCCGGCGATGCTCTCCTTGCCGACCTTCATGGCGCGTCCGATGCCGCGGTTCTGCAGGCTGGCCGCGCGCACCAGTGCCGCCTTGCCCGCCACGATGCCACTGGTGGGCCCGCCCAGGAACTTCTGCCCGCTGTAGCACACCAGGTCGGCACCACGCGCGAGGAAGCCTTTGAGGTCGTATTCGGAAGCGGCATCGACGACCACCGGCACGCCCTTGGCGTGGCAGATGCGGCACACCTCTTCGAGCGCCAGCATCGCATGCTGCACCGTCATGTGCGACACCACATACACCGCGCAGGCGGTCTTGTCGGTGATCGCCTGATCGAGCTGGTAGGCCTGCACCTTGCTCACCGTGCCGACGGGGACGATGCGCGCGCCGCTCATGCAGATGGTCTGTTCGAGCGACGCGCCGTAACCCACCATGTGGCCGAGTTGCACCAGCACTTCGTTCCTGAGCCCGGTGGTGTCTGGCAGGCGCTCGATGGCCAGCAGCCGCTCGCCGGTCATGGCGCCGGCCACCGACAGCGTGATGGCACTGGCGCAGCAGGCCGTGATGAAGCCGGCCTCGGCGCCCGTGGCCTGCGCCACCACAGCGCTGGCAGCCTGGTGCAGTTGTTCCATCTCGACAAATTCGCCCGCAATGGCGGCCATCGCCGCCACCGCCTGCGGCACCATGATCGAGGCGCCCAGCACCGTCATGGTCCCGGCCGCGTTGATGATCGGCCGCAGGCCCAGTTCCTTGCGGATGTCGCGCCTGTGCGCGGCCTCCAGC
>JANLQZ010000550.1:0-7225 GCA_031368125.1 Betaproteobacteria bacterium | reverse complement strand
TCGCTCACACACTCGTGGTCTGCACGACCCAATGCCATCGAATTGGTCGGCGTGATGCCTCGGCCGGCTGAATCGCGTCGGCACGGCGCGACAAAACAGGCCAACTCGGCCAATCGTGCGTTTGGGCTCACGGATTCAGGGCTTTGTCTGACAGCCAATCATTCGCTGCATGAATCAAGTTGACGTGATCATCGTCGGCGGCGGCCAGGCGGCCCTGTCGGTGGGCTACCTCCTGCGACGCACTAAGCGCTCCTTCCTGATCCTCGACGCCGAGGACGGACCCGCCGGCGCCTGGCGCCCTGCTGGCCTTCGCTGCGACTCTTCTCGCCGGCCAACTGGAGTTCGCTGGCGGGTTGGCTTATGCCAGCGACGGGGCAAGGCTTTCCGACGCGGGACGAAGTCATCAACTACCTGACCGAGTACGAGGACGCTATGCCTTGCCCATCGATCGTCCAGCGCTGGTCGATGTCGTCGAGCGATCCACTGGCGGGCTGCTCGTGCGCTCTGGCACCAAGACATGGCAGGCGAAGGCCGTGGTGAGCGCGACTGGAAGCTGGCGTCACCCCTTTGTGCCGGCGTACCCCGGTCGCGAGATGTTCGCAGGCCAGCAGCTCCATTCGGCCGACTACGGCGGTGCAGCACCGTTCACAGGTCAGCGCGTCCTGGTCGTAGGCGGCGGCAACTCGGGCGCGCAAATCCTGGCTGAGGTCTCGCAGGTCGCCGAAGTCGTCTGGGTGACCGAAAAGTCGCCGGTCTTCCTGCCCGACGACGTGGACGGACGCGTGCTGTTCGAGCGCGCGACCGAGCGGTGGCGCGCCCAGCAGGAAGGCCGACCCGTCGACAACCTACCAGGCGGCTTCGGCGACATCGTGATGGTGCCGCCGGTCGTCGACGCGCGAGCGCGGGGCGTTCTGCACGCGCGCGAGCCGTTCGCGCGCTTCACAGCGCATGGGGTGCAATGGACTGACGGCACGGCGCAGGAGATCGACGCCTTCTCGACGTTGTAGCCCACTGCCCTGCATTCGGCGGCGACCTCATCGACAAGCTCGAAAGGGTCAAGAGACCCAGCTTGACCAATAAATACATTTCCACCAAATCGAATCATGGAAAGACCGTCATCGTTTCGCTCGCATCACCGACGGTGCGCCTGCGCATCATTCGCGCGCTCGTCGGCGCCGGCCCGGACGACATGACGCCCGGTGCGCTGTCGGCCATGCTGGACGTGCGGGCCTCGACGTTGTCGTTCCACTTCCCAACCGGGACGGTGAACCCGTTTTCGTTGAGTATTCCGGGTCAAACACCGCGCCCGACCGCTCGCGATCACCGGTCCGCTGAACACTCCAGCGCCGAGCCCCACCGGGCGGTTCTGACGCGGCATCGGCGCCGGACTACTTCACCGCGGTGATGAGGCTGCCCTTGCTACCTTCTTTCGGCCCAATTGTCGTCGGGTCCGGCGACGGCATGCCGCTGGTGCCGACTCAGTTCCAGCAAGCTCCGCGTGCTTGCACCGGCGGGCACTTCACCGAGCCGAACGAACAGTAGACACAGCAGTCACCGGGCAACGGGCGCAATAGCGTCTTGCAACGTTCGCACTCGTGGAAGAACTGGCAGGCGTCGGTCGGCATGAGTTCCTGCTTGGCATAACTGCAATTCGGGCACGTCAGCACGGACTCGAGCAGCACAGCGGTCATCGGATCACCCCGCCAGCACCGGCAGGAAGAAGAAGTAAGCATTGAGCATGTAGAGCCCCGTGAGCACGAGCCCGATGCCGCCCACGATATCGAAGATACGCTGGTAGTGCGCAATCGGCCGCAGCTTTTCAAGCCACCCCACGGCGCCCGCGCCCATTGCAATCGGCACGGCACGGCCAAGCGCGAAGGCCAACAGCAGCAACGCGCCCCAGACTGGCGAGCCGATGCCAGCCACGACGCCGAGCAGGACGATCAGCGCGGGGGTGCACACCGGGCAGATCGCGATGGCGAACGGAACGCCAAGCACAAAGGCTCCCCATGAACCGGTGGCACGCTTGACGCGGAACGACAGGTCCTTGAATGGCATGCGGATCCAACCCGGCCACAGCAGCCCCATCAGGATCAGCCACGGACCGAGCACCACGCCCCAGTAGCGTCCGAGCAAGGACTCCACGCCCTTGCCACCGAAGCCTGCAGCGGCTCCCAGCAGCACGTGGGTCAGCACCATGCCACCGATGAACATCCCGCCGAACACGAGCGCTTGACGGGGTTCGCGTGCCTTGGTCACGTAGGCGAGCGAGACGGGGATCGCGGCCAACGCGACGGGGTTGAAGCTGAAAAAGAAGCCGGTCAGGAAGCTGACCGCCAGCGCCGCCGTGCCGACGTGCAGGACAGCCTGCCGCAATCCGTCGATGTCCATATCAGCTCGCGGCCTTTCGGCGCTCGCGCATAGCCGCGCCCAACGCGTCGGAGCTCGGCAGCGACACGAAGACCAGTTCGCCGTCGATGGCCACGGCGGGCGGCTTGAGCACGCCAAGTTCCACAGCGTAGTCGAGCGCCTGCAGGATGTCGATTTCCTTCCACTCGACGTCGGGATCGGCCTGCCGGGCGGCGGCTCGCAGGCTGTCCAGGTCGCGTATGCACTTGGCGCAGCCTGTGGCGTGCAAGACTTCAATCTTCATCGAGCGAGTCTCCTGACCGAACCGGACAGAGAAGCCAAGATCGAGCAGTTCCCGGCGGGCCGTGCGTCATTGCTGCAGTCGGCAATAAGCTGATCCAGCGCCGTGGACATGGCCTTCATGGCCTTGATGCGCGCTTCCAGTTCAAGCTTCTTCTCGATAACTTTGTTGCGCACGTCGTTGCAGCACGACGAGGTTTCGTCGCGCAGCTGCAGCAAGGCCTGGATCTCCGACAGCGTGAAGCCGCAGTGTTGTGCCTGCTTGATGAAGCGCAGACGCTGTACCGCCTCGGCGCCATACAGGCGGTAACCGCTCTCCGTCTTCGCCGGCACGTGCATCAGGCCCTCGCGCTCGTAGAAGCGCACAGCGTTGGCCGATACGTCCGCCAGGGCGGCCAGTCTGCCGACGGTCAGTTGCTGCTGCGTGGATGTGGGGGAGGGCATGCGGGCAGCATAAACCTTCGCTCTAAGGCGAAGGTCAAGTGGTCGGATGCCGGTGTGGACTTTGCTCTGGGGGCAAGGTCTATCGTGAAATCAGCAGGCCGCGACGCTGCGGTGGAGGTGCTGTCATGGGTCTCGATCTCGATGCGGGTCGTAGGATGGATCAGGGGCTGCTCCGGCTTTATAGGCAGGCCTTGGCCGAAGGGCGTTCGGAGATCGCCGAACATTTGCTGAGCGCGCTGGAGGAACTGGTGAAGTCCGAGCCGGCTTGCGAAGCGGCGGTCGAGCAGGCGTACCTGTGCATCTCCCACGGCGAGAGCCTTCCAACGCGTAGTGGTCGAGCACGGTACAGGTCTGCGCCTTGACGCGCCAGCCTGGCTGCAAGGCAGCCTTCCATGCCATACGGTGGTTGCTGCTCTTCTCTTGGTTCGCGGACGAGGCGCCAAGGCCACCGGCGGATGCACCTCGTCTCGCTCTTTGAGCGGGCGACTGTTTTGCCGCTGATGCGGGTTCCTCGCAGCGTCTTGAGCATCGTGAACGTGAAGGGCACGCGCAGCACAGGCGAACCGCGCCTGTGGCTAGTGGGCTACGGCGAATGGACCGGGAGGCCTCGGCGACGTTTATGGGTGTGATGCGAACGGCGCGCAGCACGGCACAGGAGATCGACGCCTTCTTGGCGCTGCAGCCGCCTGCGTTGCTCCAGGCGGCAACCTCATAGGCAAGGTCAGAAAGGTTCAATTGCCCGACTGCTTGACCTATAACTATATTTCCACCAAAATCGAATCATGGAAGAACAAACGGCCATCGTCTCGCTCGCAGCGCTCGCCCAAACGGTGCGCCTGCGCATCTTTCGCGCGCTCGTCGGCGCCGGTCCCGACGGCATGACGCCCGGTGCGCTGTCGGCCATGCTGGACGTGCCGGCCTCGACGCTGTCCTTCCACCTCAAGGAACTGACCCACTCCGGCCTGGTGACCCAGGAGCGCGAAAGCCGCAACCTGATCTACCGCCCGTCGATCACGCAGATGAACGATCTGCTGGGCTACCTCACCGCCCATTGCTGCCAGGGCACGTCGTGCGCCACGGCGCCGGCCTCGGCCTGCGCCGACTGCTGAAGTCATCAACCCAAGCCATCCACTGAGGATTCCCATGTCCGACAAGGTCTACAACGTGCTCTTCGTCTGCACCGGCAATTCGGCGCGCTCCATCCTGGCCGAAGGCCTGCTCAACAGCATGGGACGCGGTCGGTTCGTCGCCTATTCGGCGGGCAGCCACCCGACGGGAACGGTGAACCCGTTTGCGCTGCAGACGCTGCAGACGCTGCGCATTCCCACGGACGGGTTTCGCAGCAAGAACTGGGAAGAGTTCGCACAGCCCGGTGCACCGGCCCTGGACTTCGTATTCACCGTCTGCGACAACGCGGCCGGCGAGGTCTGCCCGGTGTGGCCCGGCCAGCCGATGACTGCCCACTGGGGTGTGCCCGACCCCGCCGCCTTCGAAGGCAAGGACGCGAACAAGGCCAACATCTTCATGGCCACGGCGGTCACCCTGAAACGCCGCATCGAGCTGATGCTGTCGCTGCCGATCAAAAGCCTGGACTCGATGGCGATCAAGCGCGAGATCACCGAGATCGGCAAGGCGTGAATCCGTTTGTCACGCAAGGCCGCCAGAACTTCGAGTTTCCATCCGCGCCTCGGGCACTGAGCCCGCAGCGCCCCACACCATGACCACCAACGTTCTGATCCTTTGCACCCACAACTCCGCGCGCAGCGTCCTCTCCGAAGGCATGCTGAATGCGTTGGCCACCCGCCTCGGCCACGACGTGCGCGCCTTCAGCGCCGGCAGCGCGCCCAGCGGTCGCATCAACCCTTTTGCGATCGAAGCACTGCAGAACGCCGCTATCGACACCAGCGCTTACCGCAGCAAGAGCTGGGACGAGTTCAGCCTCGACGGCGCAGCGCCCTTGTCGATCGTGATCACGGTGTGCGACAGCGCCGCGGCGGAAACCTGCCCGGTGTTCTTCGGCGCGAAAGGTGGAAGAGGCGGTCAGCCGGTGAAAGTCCACTGGGGCTACCCCGATCCGTCGAACGCAGAAGGCGGCGAGGAAGGCAAGCGCCGCGCCTTCGAGCTGACACGCCAGGCCATCGGCTACCGCATGCTGCAACTGCTCGCGTTGCCCCTGGACACCATGGACCGTGGCGCGCTTCAAGCCGCGCTGGTCAAAATCGGCCGCAGCTGATCCCGCGAGAAGACACACCACGATGAACACCACCACCTTGCCCGCACCTGCCGCCTCGCCGGCACCGATGAGCGTCTTCGAGCGCTACCTGACCGTCTGGGTCTTTCTCTGCATCGTCGTGGGCATCGCCTTCGGCCAGATGCTGCCGGGGCCGTTCCAGGCCATCGGTCGCATGGAGATCGCGAAGGTCAACCTGCCGGTCGGCCTGCTGATCTGGGTCATGATCATCCCGATGCTGCTGAAGGTCGACTTCGCCTCGCTCTCGCAGGTCAAGCAGCACTGGCGCGGAATCGGCGTCACGCTGTTCATCAACTGGGCCGTCAAGCCGTTCTCGATGGCGCTGCTGGGCTGGATCTTCATCCGCCATGTATTCGCGCCATACCTGCCCGCCGGCCAGGCCGACAGCTACATCGCCGGCCTCATCCTGCTGGCCGCCGCGCCCTGCACGGCGATGGTGTTCGTGTGGAGCCGCCTGACCGGCGGCCACCCGCTGTTCACGCTGTCGCAGGTGGCACTCAATGACGCAATCATGGTGTTTGCCTTTGCGCCCATCGTCGCCTTGCTGCTCGGCATGTCGGCCATCGTCGTGCCCTGGGACACGCTGATCACGTCGGTCGTGCTGTACATCGTGATCCCGGTAGTCATCGCGCAACTGTGGCGCAAGGTACTGCTCGGCCGCGGGCAGGCGGTCTTCGATGCCGCGCTCGCCAAGATCGGGCCGTGGTCATTCACTGCCTTGCTTGCCACGCTGGTGCTGCTGTTCGCCTTCCAGGGCAAAGCCATCCTCGACCAGCCGCTGGTGATCGCGATGCTGGCCGTGCCCATCCTGATCCAGGTGTTTTTCAACTCGGGGCTGGCTTACTGGCTGAACCGTCGTCTCGGCGAATCACACGCGGTTGCCTGTCCGTCGGCCTTGATCGGGGCCAGCAACTTCTTCGAGCTCGCCGTGGCCGCAGCGATCAGCCTGTTTGGTTTCGAGTCAGGCGCCGCGCTGGCCACCGTGGTCGGCGTGCTGATCGAAGTACCGGCCATGCTGCTGGTCGTGAAGATCGTGAACGACAGCAAGGGCTGGTACGAAGCGGGGCAAGGAACAGGAAAGCGCGCATGAGCGACGGCACCATCACGATCTATCACAACCCGGATTGCGGCACGTCTCGCAACACGCTGGCGCTGATCCGCACAGTGGCGTCGAGCCGGTGGTCATCGAATACCTGAAGACACCGCCGGGCCGCGCGAAGCTCGTCGAGCTGATCGCCGCGATGGGTGTTCCTGTGCGCAGCGTGCTGCGCCAGAAGGACACGCCCTACAACGAACTGAAGCTTGACGATCAGGCCTGGACAGACGAGCAGCTCATCGACTTCATGGTTCAACACCCGATCCTGATGAACCGGCCGATTGTGGTCACGCGACTCGGCACGCGCCTGTGCAGGCCCTCCGAAGCTGTGCTCGACATCCTGCCTTCACCTCAGCTCGCGCCCTTCGCCAAGGAAGACGGCGAGCCGGTCATCGACCCGAAAGGTCGCCGTGTCGCCTCTTGATTTGAGTCTGCCCAACGTCGACACGGCGCTGTTCGACACGCCGACCGGCGCACGGCTGGCGGGCGCCGGCACCTCGACCCACGCACCGCGCTTTTTGCTGCTCTACGGCTCGCTGCGCGAGCGCTCGTACAGCAAGCTGCTGACACTCGAGGCCGCGCGCCTGCTGATTGCCATGGGCGGCGAAGTTCGGGTATTCGATCCCGCGGGCCTGCCATTGCCCGATGCGGCGCCGGACACCCATCCCAAGGTGCAAGAACTGCGAGAGGCGGCGGCCTGGGCCGAGGGCATGGTCTGGACCTCGCCCGAGCGCCACGGCGCCATGACCGGCATCATGAAGGCGCAGATCGACTGGATTCCGCTG
>JANLQZ010000549.1:0-11872 GCA_031368125.1 Betaproteobacteria bacterium | reverse complement strand
GGTTGGCGGTTTGGTCATTCACGGGGCCAACCAGAAAAATCACCCGCTCCTTGAGCAGGCGCGAGTAGATGTCGTACGACCTTTCCCCGCGCCCCGACTGCTCGATGACCATGGGAACCATGCCCAAGCCCTGCGTTTCCTGGGCCTCGTTTCGAAAGTTCATGTTGTCTCCAGTGGTGTCATGCACGTGCCACGATCCGGCCCGCCTCCAGCAAATGGGGCTGGTCACCCTGACTGCAAGCCCGCGGTCGCCCAAAGGCAACCGGGGAGCAGTTCAGCCCAGACCGATCAGGTCTGACCCATCAACTCGTCAAAATCGATCGACTTCTCGGTGATCTTGGCATGCGACAGGATGAATTCGGTCACATTGTTCTCGATCACGATCGCTTCCACCTCGGCCATGCGCTTGTTGTCACCATAGTACCAACGCACCACCTCCGAGGGCTTCTCGTAACTGGCCGCCAGTTCGTCGATGTGGGCCTTGATCTGGTCGGGCCTGGCTTGCAGGTTGCTGGTCCGAACCAGCTCGGCCACCACCAGCCCGAGCCGGACCCGCCGCTCTGCCTGCGGGCGAAACACATCGTCCGGAATCGGCGCCTTGTCCGCATCCTTGACGCCGCGTTGCTTGAGATCAGCGCGGGCGCCTTCGATCATGCGCGCCAACTCGGCCTGGATGCTGGCATTGGGCAGGTCCAGTTCGGCCCTGGACGCCAGCGCCTCGAGCGCCGCCTGCTTGTTGCGCGACAGCAGTCGGAACTTGACTTCTCGCTCCAGGTTTTTCCGCACATCGGTGCGCAATCCTTCGACGCTCGCATCCGCGATGCCGAGTGACTTGGCAAGTGCGTCGTTGATTTCCGGCAAATGCGCCGACTCGATCTTTTTCACCGACACCATGAAATCCGCCGTTTTGCCGGCGACGTCCTTGCCGTGGTAATCGGCGGGAAATGCCAACTGGAAGGTCTTGCTCTCGCCCGCCTTCATGCCTGCGGTGGCTTCCTCGAACTCCTTGAGCATCTGGCCATCACCCAGAATGAACTGGAAATCCTCGGCCTTGCCACCAGGGAACGGCTCGCCGTCGATCTTGCCTTCGAAATCCACCGCCACACGATCGGTGATCTGTGCCGCCGCATCGTGCGCGCGCTGTGCAAAGGTGCGCCTTTGCTTGCGCAGGATGTCGATGGTCTTGTCGATTGCCGCGGTAGTGACCTCAGCGGAAATTCTTTCGACCTCGGCCGTTGCAAGGTCACCCAGCGTGACCTCCGGGTAGACCTCGAACACGGCATCGAATGCCATTTCCCCGTCCGGAGAACCTGCCTTCTCGGTGATGCGTGGCTGTCCGGCCACGCGCAGCTTGGCTTCGTTGGCGGCGCTGGAGAATGCCTCGCCCACCTTGTCGTTCATCACCTCGTAGTGGACCGAATAACCATAACGCTGGGCGACCACGTTGATCGGCACCTTGCCTGGGCGGAAACCGTCCATCTTGACTGTCCTGGCGAGCCGCTTCAGACGCGACTCCACTTCCGTCTGGATTGCCTTGACCGGTAGCGTCAAGGTTATCTTGCGCTCGAGTTTTTCAAGGGTTTCTACCGTCACAGCCATGTTGATTCTCCTAATTTTTCGGGGACACAACCGGTCGCCCGATACTACAGAAACCTGCCCAAGGCATACGGTCTGGCAGCGGTGGTATTCACCGTACGCCGCCGACCCGTTCCTCACAAGTTCCACATTTTGGTGCGCGGGGGGGGACTCGAACCCCCACACCATTGCTGGCGTCAGGACCTAAACCTGGTGCGTCTACCAATTTCGCCACCCGCGCGCAGAAAAGCCAAAGAGGGGTGGCCCTGCAGGCAACCCCTACGAAATCGCTAAGCTTTCCATTTTAACCTGCTGGCGTACCAGCACGTTGCACCCGATACCATGCGGCGTACATCGCCGGAAGCGCCAGAAGGGTCAGCGCGGTGGCCACAATCAGCCCACCCATGATGGCCACCGCCATCGGCCCCCAGAACACCGAGCGCGACAACGGAATCATCGCCAGCACCGCCGCCGCCGCCGTCAGCACGATCGGTCGCAGGCGGCGCACGGTACTCTCCACGATCGCATCCCAGGGATGTATGCCGGCCGCGCGGTCCTGCTCGATCTGATCGATCAGGATCACCGAATTGCGCTGGATCATTCCCATCAACGCAATGACTCCCAGCAGCGCCACGAATCCGAACGGGCGGTCGAACACCAGCAGGGCCAGGGCCACGCCCGCGATTCCCATGAATCCGGTCAGGAAAGCCAGCACCGCCCGGCTGAAGCTGTGCAACTGCAGCATCAGCAGCGTGAAGGTGATGAACAGCATGATCGGAAAACCCGTCGCAATCGACGACACGCCCTTGCTGCTCTCCTCGACCGCGCCGGCGACTTCGATCCGGTATCCTCCGGGCCCGGCCTGGACCCACTTTGCTTCCAGCGCCTTGAGCGCCGGCAGCAGTTCGGCGCTGACAGTGGCGCCATGCATGCCTTCGACGATATCGCCCTGCACCGTGATCGCGTAGTCCCGCTTTTCGCGCCACAACACGCCCGGCTCCCACGTGAGCGACGGCTTGATCAGCTGCGTCATCGGAATCGCCCTGCCGCTCGATGGCGGCAGGTAGGCGTTGGCGACGTCGGTCAGGCTGCCACGCTCATCGAGCGGCTGGCGCAAGACGATATCGATCAGCTTGTCGCCGTCGCGGTACTGCCCGACCTTGGTGCCTGACAGGATGGTGTTGGACGCCTGTGCAATCGCGTGGCTGGTAACCCCCAGCGCGCGCGCCTTGGACTGGTCCACCTCCAGCCGCAGCACCTTGACCGACTCGTTCCAGTTGTCGTTGACACACGCCAGCAGTTGCGCCCGCATCGCCTCGATGGCCAGCTTGAAATCCAGCGGATCCAGTTGCGCGATCACCTGGCCGGGTCGAACCCTCTGGCCGATCTCGACCTGGCGCCGGACCAGTTTGCCGGCAACCCGGAAACCAAGCCGCGACTCGACCCGGGCCCGCACCTCGCCGGCGAATTCAGAACCCGACGTCATGCTCTCGATACCCACCGTCGACAACTTGACCGAGCGCACCGGTTCCTCGGCCGGGGCCGGTTTGGAACACGAAGCCATAAACGGCACCAGCACCAGCACCAGGGCCAGCGCGCGAAACGGGGTTGTATTAATGACGAGCCACGCCACAGAGGCGCAGGAAATAGTTAATGACTTACGGGTCATTAATGTAGGTAAAAGGCCGTGGTTTGTCAAGCGACAATGCCGCGGTGAACCGCCCCGAAGCAGCCCCCGAAGCGCCTTATCGCCCGCCTTCCGAACACTACGAAAACTTCCCGGTCGCGTCGGTACTCTGCCCGCCGCGGCTGCGCGCACCGATCGCAGCGATCTACTGGTTTGCCCGCACGGCCGACGACATCGCCGACGAGGGTGACGCGCCGGCGGACCAACGTCTGGACGACCTGGCAAGCTACCGGCACGACTTGCTGGCCATCGCTCGAGGCCAAAGCCATGGCGGGCGCTGGCCAGCCGTGTTCGAGCCGCTGGCGGTCGCGATCGCGGGGTTCGGGTTGCCGACCGGTCTGCTGGCCGACCTGCTGGATGCATTCGAGCAGGACGTAGTCTTCACCGCCGCCTCGCGGCGCTACCAGACCGACGCTGAATTGCTCGACTACTGCCGCCGTTCGGCCAATCCGGTCGGACGCCTGCTGCTGCACCTGTATGGCATCCACGATCCGGAGACGGCAGACCAAAGCGACCTGGTCTGCACCGCGCTGCAATTGATCAACTTCTGGCAGGACATGCGGCGCGACATCGCGCGTGCGCGCTGGTACGCCAGCGTGGAACAGATGTCGCGCCATGGCGTGGCGGATGCCGACCTCCAGCCCGATTCCGACTCCGGTGCTGCGGCGCGGATGG
Source organism: Betaproteobacteria bacterium (assembly GCA_031368125.1). Taxonomy (GTDB): domain Bacteria; phylum Pseudomonadota; class Gammaproteobacteria; order Burkholderiales; family Burkholderiaceae_C; genus CAISIP01. The sequence goes on along the minus strand of JANLQZ010000549.1, from coordinate 7,935 downwards.
TCGCGTCGTACGCCAGCAACGCCCGCTCCATGATGCTGCGCGGCGCGCCGCTGGCCCAGCGTATACCCGGTCGCGCGGGTTGGGAATTGCGGCTGGTGATCCAGGGCGGCCTGCGGATTCTGGACAAAATGGCCGACATGCGACATGCCACCTGGCGTTCCCGCCCCACACTCGGCCGGCGCGACGTTCCGATCCTGGCGTGGCGGGCGTGGCGCCTGGACTACGGACACCGCGTCGCTTTGCCAGCATGACACCACAGCAATACGTCCAGCAAAAGGCGATCGCTTCGGGCAGCAGCTTCTACTACGCGTTCCTGTTCCTGCCCAAGCCGCGGCGCGCGGCGATCACCGCCTTTTATGCTTTTTGCCGCGAGATCGACGACGTGGTCGACGACATGGTCGACCCCGGCGTCGCCGCCACCAAACTCGCCTGGTGGCGTACCGAGGTGGCCCAGTCTTTCGCCGGCCGGCCAAGCCACCCGGTGATGCAGGCGTTACAGCCGTTGGCCAGCGCCTACCGCATCGGCCAACACCACCTGCTTGCGGTCATCGACGGATGCCAGATGGACCTGGAGCAGACGCGTTACCTCGACTTCCCCGGCCTGCAGCGCTACTGCCACCTGGTGGCCGGCGTGGTCGGCGAGGTGGCCGCAAACATATTCGGCCAGACACAGGCGCAGACCACCGACTACGCACACAAGCTCGGGCTGGCGCTGCAGCTCACCAACATCATCCGCGACGTCGGCGAGGACGCGCTGCGCGGGCGCATCTACCTTCCCGTCAGCGAGCTGCAACGCTTCGATGTCAAGGCGCACGAGGTTCTCAAACGCCAGTACAGCGGCGATTTCGCGCCGCGGTTCCGCTCACTGATGCAATTCCAGGCAACCCGCGCCCACGGCTTCTACGACGAGGCGCTGGCGCTGCTGCCCGAGGCCGACCGCCGCGCGCAGAAGCCGGGCCTGATGATGGCCAGCATCTACCGCTGCCTGCTGCGGGAAATCGAAGGCGAAGACTTCGCGGTGCTCAACCAGCGCATCAGCCTGACACCGCTGCGCAAATTCTGGCTGGCCTGGCGCGTGCAGGCGCTCGGTCGTCTTTGACATCAATGCCGCAGCCTGCACCACGGAGCCGGCGCGCATGAGGGTCGCCGTCGTTGGCGCCGGCTGGGCCGGAATGGCCGCGGCGGTCGAGGCGACCGCAGCCGGTCACCGCGTCCGTGTGTACGAAGCGTCGCGCACCCTCGGCGGGCGGGCACGGGCCGTGCCGGCCACCCTGCCCGATGGGTCGCGCACCATGCTCGACAACGGCCAGCACATACTGATCGGCGCCTATACCGTCGCGCTGGCCCTGATGCGCCAGGTCGGCGTCAATCCACACCAGGCGCTGCTGCGGCTTCCGCTGGCGCTGCTGTTCGCTGATGGCGGCGGATTGCAGTTGCCGCGCTGGCCTGCGCCATGGGATGCGGTCGCGGGCATCCTGCGCGCCACGGGCTGGAGCGCGTCGGACAAGTTGTCGCTGCTGCTGCTCGCCACGCGCTGGCGGCTGGCCGGGTTCCGCTGCCCACCCGGCCATTCCGTGCGCCGGTTGTGCGCGACCCTGAGCGAGCGCGTCATGCGCGACATGGTGGAACCACTGTGTGTCTCCGCGCTGAACACACCGGCCGACCGTGCCAGCGGCCAGATGTTCCTGCGCGTCATGCGGGATTCCGTGTTCGGCAGCCCTGGCGGCTCGAACCTGCTGCTGCCGCGGGTCGACCTGTCGACGCTTTTTCCGGACGCTGCGGCGCGCTGGGTGCGTCAGCACGGTGGCGAGATTCGCCTGGGCGCCCGGGTGCTGCGGCTGGAGTCCAGGCCGTCGTCGTGGTCGGTCGACGGCGACATCTTCGAGCTCGTTGTGCTTGCCGTTCCGTCGTCCGATGCGGTCCGGCTGGTGGAAACATGCCTGCCATCGGTCCACGCGACGCTAGCCAGGCAGATGGCAGACTGGTGTGTGTCGGCCACCGACCTGGAACACGAGCCGATCGCGACGGTCTACGCATGGGGCCGGGGCGCCGCGCTGGCGCACCCGATGCTGCTGCTGCGCAGCGGCCCGGCCGCCCCGGCGCAGTTTGTCTTCGATCGCGGGCAACTCGGCGGACCGCGCGGCCTGCTGGCGTTCGTGGTCAGCGCCAGCCAGGGCGAACGCGACGCCCTGCAGGCACAGGTGCTGGCGCAGGCCAGCGCGCAACTGGGGCTGGAACTGCAGGCGGTACAGACGGTGGTCGAGAAACGCGCCACCTTCGCCTGCACCCCCGGCTTGCAGCGCCCCGGCATGCAGATCGCGCCGGGGCTGGTGGCCGGCGCCGACTACGTCGAGGGGCCTTATCCTTCCACGCTCGAAGGCGCCGTGCGCGCGGGCGTGGCCGCTATTCGATCTTCAGGTTCTGCGTCTTGACGACGTTGCGCCAGGCCCGGTAATCGGCTTCGATGAAATGGCCAAGCAAGGCCGGCGAACCCGGCGCCGCATCGACCGCATCCGCCTTGAAGCGCGCCACGACTTCCGGCAGCACCACCATCTTGTTGATCGCCAGGTTGAGGCGCTCGATCACCGGGCCCGGCGTACCGGCCGGGGCCATCAGCGCGAAATAGTTGACCACGTCGATGCCGGCAAAACCCGACTCCGCCATGCTCGGCACATCGGGCAAGGCACTGGAGCGTTTGGCACTGGTCACCGCCAGCGGCTTGACGCGGCCGTCCTTGATGAACGGCAACAAGGCCGGAATGGTGCCGGTGATCAGTTGCACCTGCCCGGCGATCATGTCCATCGTGGCCGGCGCCACGCCCCGGTAGGGAATATGGGTGATGAAGGTTCCGGTCCTGGCCTTCAACAACTCCAGCACCAGGTGGTTGACGCCACCGGCACCGGCCGAGCCGTAATTCAGCGCACCCGGCTTCTGCCGCGCCAACGCCACCAGTTCACGCATGTTGTTGGCAGGCAGGCTGGCATTGGCGGCCCACACCAGCGGGCCGCTGGCAATCATGCCGACCGGTGCGAACTGGCGCAACGGGTCGTACCCGGCATTGGGCAACGACGCGGCCACGGTCGTGAACGGCGACGCCACGAGCAGCAGCGTGTAGCCGTCCGGTGGCTGTTGCGCCACATACTGGGTGCCGATCGCGCCGGACGCGCCGGCCCGGTTGTCCACCACAAAGGTACCACCCAGCAGATCACCGAGCTTCTGCGCCACCAGGCGGCCCATCGCGTCGGTGCCGGCGCCGGGTGCGAACGGCACCACGATCTTGACCGGGCGCTCCGGGTAGGCCGGGGCAGCCCCCTGGGCCCAGGCCGCCGGGAGCGCCGCCTGCCCCAGCGTCATGAGCCATGCGGCAACTATCCGGCGGCGAAGTGGGTGCGGTTTCATGGTGCGTCGTAATTGGTTGTGGTGCGGTGCCCGCGCAATGGTCCGCAGCGGTGGTGCATGGATCAGGAGTGTGCCACGCCGGCGCACGGTGCATGCCACCAGCCGCATCAGCCAGTCGCACCCAGCAAGCGGCACAACTGGCCCAGGTCGGACACGCTGGCGTGCGGCATTTCGGCGTGGGTCCAGGCGTGCTCGGTGCGGTTGACCCAGATCGTCTGCATGCCCGCGTTGAGACCGCCCAGCACATCGAGCGCCGGGTCGTCGCCCACGTGCAGCATCGCTTCGGGCGCGACGCCGACGGCCGCCGCCGCCGCATGAAAAATGCGTGTATCGGGCTTGCCCACGCCGAGCTGGTGGGCGCTGACGCTGGCCGCGAAGTGTCGTCCGATGCCGACCCGGCCCACATCTGCGTTGCCATTGGATATGGCCACGACCGGGAAACGGCTGGCCATGAACTGCAGCGCGGGCAACGCATCGGCGAACAGGTCGACCCGCATGCGGTGCTCGAAAAACACCTCGAAGGCCGGTTCGGCCAGGCGTGTGTCCTCGCCCGCGCGATGTAATGCCAGCCGGATGCATTCGCGGCGCATGGCGCTCATGTCGTGCACTAGGTCCGGACGCGACGCTGCCACGTGCTGGCGCAGGTCGAGCCGGGCCGCGGGATCGGCAAACACCTGCGCGGCCCCCGGGGCGCAGTCCGACAGCCATTGGGTCAGCTGCGCTTCGGCGCGCGCGATCGTCGGCCAGATCGGCCACAAGGTGTCGTCCAGGTCCAGGCCAATCGCCTTGATCTTCGATAGGTCCAGCATTGGTGCGGGAGAATACAGCATGCCTTCACCCCGATACTTCCCCGAGCCCGTCTTCACGCACGGACAGCCACCCCGCACCGCAGTGCTTTACTGCAACCTCGGCACACCCGACGCGCCGACCGCGGGTGCCGTGCGGCGGTACCTGGCCGAATTCCTGAGCGACGCGCGCGTGGTGGAAATACCGCGCCTGCTGTGGCTGCTGATCCTGCATGGAGTGATCCTGCGCGTGCGCCCCGCCAGGTCGGCCGCCAAGTACGCCAGCATCTGGACCGGCGACGGCTCGCCGCTCAAGCTGTGGACCGAAAAGCAGGCCAAGTTGCTGCAGGGCTGGCTGGCGCAGCGCGGGCACATGGTCCAGGTTCGGTACGCGATGCGTTACGGCCAGACCTCGATCGCGTCCCAACTTGCGGCGCTCAAGGCCGAGGGCGTGACGCGTGTGCTGGTGTTGCCGGCCTATCCGCAGTATTCGGCCACCACCACGGCCAGTGTGTTCGACGCGGTCTACGCATGGGCCGGCCGTACCCGCCTGATTCCGGAACTGCGGTTCGTCAACCACTACCACGACGACCCGCTCTACATCGACGCGCTCGCGAAACGCGTGCGAAAACACTGGCATGACTACGGCCGCGGCGACCAGCTGGTGATGAGTTTCCATGGCGTGCCGCAGCGCACGCTGGAACTGGGCGACCCCTACCACTGCGAATGCCACAAGACCGCGCGCCTGCTGGCCGAACGCCTGGGGCTCGGCAGGGACCAGTACCAGCTCGCCTTTCAGTCGCGCCTTGGGCGCGCCAAATGGCTTGAGCCCTATACCGAACCGAGCCTGGTCGCACTGGCGCGCGCCGGCACGGCACGCGTCGATGTGATCTGCCCCGGGTTCACCAGCGACTGCCTGGAGACGCTGGAAGAAATCGCCATCGAAGGCAAGAATGCCTTCATCGGCGCCGGCGGCAAGGAGTTCCACTACATTGCCTGCCTGAACGACCAGCCCGAATGGATCCATGCCATGTGCGCCGTGACGCTCCAGCACATGGGCGGCTGGGACACCGCACGCGCGGTCGACCCGGCGGCGCTGGACCAGTCGCGCCTGCGCGCCCTTGCGGCGGGCGCGAAGCAGTGACAGACAGCACCGCGACCGCGCCGCCGGTTCCGGCACCCGCTTGTCCCGGTGGTGACTGATCGATCGGGCAAGACAGTTCAATCTACGCACTCCCAAAAGTGCTTCCCACAACGGAGACAAAGCATGAAGAGTTATGACGTGGTCGAATGGGGAAAACCCCTGCAGCACGCAGTGCGGGAAACCCCGAAGCCGGGTCCGCAGGAAGTGCTGATGCGCCTGACCTATTGTGGTGTCTGCCACTCGGATGTGCACATCCGCGAGGGGTACTTCGACATGGGTGGCGGCGTCAAGAACATGCTGGCCGATCGCGGCATGAAACTGCCGATCATCCTGGGGCACGAACCGATCGGGGTGGTGGCCGCCGTCGGCGCCGATGTCACGGGCGTGCGTGTGGGCGAAACCTACCTTGTCAATCCCTGGATCGGCTGCGGCAAATGCGCGGCGTGCCTGAGGGGCCAGGACAACCTCTGCAACGCGATGGCCGCCATGGGCATGGTGCGCCCGGGTGGTTTTTCCACCCATCTGATGGTGCCGCATGCGCGTTACCTGGTCGACGTCCAGGGCATCGATCCGGCCAAGGCGGCGGTGTTGGCATGCTCCGGGGTGACCGCCTACTCAGCCGCGGCCAAACTGGGCCCCCCGCAGGACGGGCAGTGGACCGCGGTGCTCGGGTGCGGCGGGCTGGGGTTGATCGCCATTGCGATCCTGCAGGCGCTCGGCCACAAGCAGCTGATCGCCTGCGACATCGACGACGCCAAACTCGCGGCGGCCAAGGCGGCCGGGGTGGCGCAGGTGCTCAACCTCAAGACCGGCGGCGCAGCCGAGCTGCTGGCCTTCGCGGGTGGTGGCCTGCACGGCATGATCGATTTCGTCGGTGCACCGTCGACCGCGGTCCTGGCCCTGCCCGCGCTGCAAAAGGGCGGACGTTTTGTCTCGGTCGGCCTGTTTGGCGGCGCCGTCGGAATTCCACTGGTCGCGCTGGCCATGCGCGAGATCGCACTGATGGGCTCCGCCGTCGGCTCCACGGCGCAAATCCGCGAACTGGTCGCACTGGTGCGCAGCGGCAAGGTGGTGTTGCCTGCGGTGCAGGTCCGCCCGCTGGCACAGGCCGAACAAAGCCTGAAGGACCTCGAAGCCGGGCGCGTGACCGGGCGCATCGTGCTCGATGTCATGGCCGAGGCGGGCTGATCGGGGCGCAGCCGCCATGGCGTCGTCTCGCATCGAAGTCACGCCCTTTTCCGCCGCGCTGGGCGCGGTCATTTCGGGTGTCGACCTCGCGCGACCCTTGTCGGACCGGGACTTCGGCACCATACGCCAGGCCTTCCTGGAGTACGGTGTGATCTTCATGCACGACCAGAACCTGAGCCCGGAGCAACACCTGGCATTTGCGCGGTGCTGGGCACCGATCGATATCAACCGGTTTTTCAAGGCCGTGCCGGGGTACCCCGAGATCGCCGAGGTCCGCAAGGAAGCCGACCAGACCACCAACATCGGTGGCGGATGGCACACCGACCACAGCTACGACGAAGTTCCGGCCATGGGCTCGATTCTGCTGGCGCGTGAATTGCCCTCAATAGGCGGCGACACCTTGTTTGCCAACATGGGCGCCGCTTACGATGCCCTGTCACCGGGCCTCAGGAAGACCCTCGACCGGCTCCAGGCGGTGCATTCGACCCGCCATGTATTCGGCCCCGAGGGTGGTTACGCGAAGGCCCCCGACGCCGCCGGACGGGTGGGAAACGCCGCAGCGGCGGTGCAGGACGTGGTGCATCCGGTGGTGATACGGCATCCGGATACCGGCCGCAAGACGCTGTATGTGAACGCCGCGTTCACGCTGCAGTTCGAGGGTTGGACCGTGGCCGAGAGCGAACCCCTGCTGCGTTACCTGTACCGGCACGCATCGCGCCCCGAGTTCAGTTGCCGCTTCGCTTGGCGGCCAGGCTCGCTCGCGTTCTGGGACAACCGCGCGACCTGGCACTACGCCCTCAACGATTACCACGGCCAGCGCCGGCTGCTGCACCGCATCACGGTGCAGGGCACGCCGATTCCCGCCATGGCGGCCTGATTCGGTCACATCACCCCTGCGCTGCGCGTTGCCCGAGGAGAAACCCCATGTCCGCCACCCTGTATTCCAAAGATGCCGACACCGCCGCACGCGTGCGTGCCTTTTCGCTGCCGCTGGAACAGATCGACGTGAGCGACCCGGCGCTGTTCGAGAACGATACCGTTGGCCACTACTTCGAACGCCTGCGCCGCGACGAACCGGTGCACCACTCGACCAGCCCCCTGTTCGGCAAATACTGGTCCATCACCAAGTACCGGGACATCATGCAGGTGGACACCAGCCACGCCATTTTCTCGTCCGACTCGGCGCATGGCGGCATATCGATCGTCGATGGTCCGAAGGAGTTCCGGTTCGCCAACTTCATCTCGATGGACCCGCCCCGGCACGACGAGCAGCGCAAAGCGGTGAGCCCGATCGTGGCGCCGGGCAACCTGGCCGCGATGGAGGGCACGATTCGCGCTCGGACCTGCAAGGTACTGGACGACCTGCCGCGCGACCAGACCTTCAACTGTTCGGCTTCGGCATCCACCGCTGCGTGGGCA
>JANLQZ010000531.1:0-6557 GCA_031368125.1 Betaproteobacteria bacterium | reverse complement strand
GACCCCTACTTTGGAATCATTCACGGCACGGAACGTGACCAGGGAAGCCTGGTATTCGACGTCATCGAAGAATACCGCGCTTTCAGATTTCGGTGGTAGCAGGCAAATGGCATTCTTGAGCCCATCACTACCCCACCCACTTCCGCGCGTTGTGCCACAACTGCATCCACGGGCCGTGGGCGTTCTTGTCCAGCGGGGTCCAACTCATCTGGATATTGCGAAACACGCGCTCCGGGTGCGGCATCATGGCCGTGAAGCGTCCGTCCGCCGTGGTCACGGCGGTCAACCCGCCGGCACTACCGTTCGGGTTGAACGGGTAGGCCTCGGTCGGCCGGCCATGGTTGTCGGTGAAACGCATCGCGGCGATCACGTTGGCCGCATCACCACGGTACTTGAAGTTGGCAAAACCCTCACCGTGCGCGACTGCGATCGGCAACCGGCTGCCGGCCATGCCGCGCAGGAACAGCGAGGGCGAGTCGAGCACCTCGACCATCGACAGCCGCGCCTCGAAACGCTCGCTCTGGTTGGTGGTGAAACGCGGCCAGTGCTGCGCGCCGGGAATGATGTCGGCCAGTTCGGCAAACATCTGGCAGCCGTTGCACACACCCAGGGCGAAGGTGTCGCCGCGCGCAAAAAACCGCGTGAACTGGTCGGCCAGCGCCGCATGGAAGGTGATCGAGCGGGCCCAACCTATGCCCGCCCCCAGCGTGTCGCCGTAGCTGAAGCCGCCGCAGGCCACCAGGCCCTGGAAATCCGCCAACCGGACCCGACCGGAGTGCAGGTCGCTCATGTGCACGTCGAAGGCCTCGAAGCCGGCCACGGTGAAGGCGTACGCCATCTCCACATGCGAATTGACGCCCTGTTCACGCAGCACCGCCACCCTGGGTCGCGCTGACACCAGTGCTGGCGCCTTGCCCGGCCCGGCCGGCGCGGTGGGCGTCCGCGCGACCGCTGCTGGGTCGGGCCTGTCTGCCAGATGCACGTGTAGTCCGGGGTCGGTCGGGTCGCCGGCCGCGGCATGTTCGGCGTCGGCGCAAGCCGGGTTGTCGCGGCGCCGACAGATGTTCCAGCTCAAGGCGTCCCACACCTGCTGCAGATCGTGCAACTTGGCCGAGAACACCACCTTGGCATCGCGCCAGACCTGCACTTCACCCGCACCCGAATCGACGCCCAGGCCCGGCAGCCGCGTCTTGCCGATGCAGTGGCTGTGTTTGCTCAGGCCGTGCTCGCGCAAGGTCTGCATGACGGCGCTGCGCTGCGCGCTGCGCACCTGCAGCACCACGCCCAGCTCTTCGTTGAACAGGGCGCGCAGGGTCAGTTCCTCGCGCCGTGCGATGACCTGCGCCGCCCAGTTCTTGCTGTCGCCGTATTCTGCGCGGCTGTCGGTGATGCCGTCGCCTTCGGTGACCAGCAGGTCGACATTGATCGCCACCCCGACCTGCCCGGCAAAAGCCATCTCGCACACGGTGGCGAACAGGCCACCGTCGCTGCGGTCGTGGTAGGCCAGGATCTGCCCCTGGGCGCGCAATGCGTTGACGGCGTCCACCAGTCGGATCAGGTCCTGGGGGTCGTCGAGGTCGGGCACCTCGTCACCGACCTGCTCCAGGGTCTGGGCCAGCATGCTGGCGGCCATGCGCATGCGACCGCGGCCCAGGTCGACCAACACCAGCGTGCTGTCGGGCTCGGTGGTGTCGAGTTGTGGGGTCAGGGTGCCACGCACATCGGCCAGCGTCGCGAAGGCGCTCACGATCAGCGACACCGGCGAACTGACCTTGCGCTCGGGTGCTTCAGCGCTGCCGCCCCATTGGGTGCGCATGGACAACGAGTCCTTGCCGACCGGGATCGAGATGCCCAGCGCCGGGCACAACTCCAGGCCGACCGCCCGCACGGTTGCGTACAGGGCCGCGTCCTCGCCCGGCTCGCCGCAGGCGGCCATCCAGTTGGCCGACAGCTTGACGCGCGCCAGATCGATCGGCGCCGCCAGCAGGTTGGTGATGCACTCCGCCACCGCCATGCGCCCGGACGCCGGTGCGTTGACAACGGCCAGCGGCGTGCGCTCGCCCATGGCCATCGCTTCCCCGGCAAAACCGCTGAAGTCGGCCACGGTGACGGCGCAGTCGGCCACCGGCAGCTGCCACGGCCCGACCATCTGGTCGCGGTGGCTCAGCCCGCCCACGCTGCGGTCGCCGATCGTGACCAGGAAGCGCTTGGACGCCACGGTGGCGCTCGACAACACGGCAATACAGGCTTGCTGCAGGCCCACGCCGTCGAGCTGCAGCGGCTTGAACTGGCGCGCCACGCTGGTCACGTCGCGGTGCATCTTCGGCGGTTTGCCGAGCAGCACGTCCATCGGCATGTCCACGGCCGCGCTGCTGCCCTGGTGCGCCACCACCAGCTGGCGCTCCTGCGTCGCGACGCCGACCACGGCGCAGGGGCAGCGCTCGCGCGCGCAAATGGCATTGAACTGCTCCAGCGCGCCAGGGGCGATGGCCAGCACGTAACGCTCCTGGCTTTCGTTGCACCAGATCTCCCTGGGACTCATGCCGCTTTCTTCGAGCGGCACGGCCTGCAGGTCGAAGCGCGCTCCGCGCCCGGCGTCGTGGGTCAGTTCCGGAAACGCGTTGCTCAGTCCGCCGGCGCCGACGTCATGGATGGCCAGGATCGGGTTGTCCGACTGCATCGCCTGGCACTGGTTGATGACCTCCTGCGCGCGCCGCTGCATCTCAGGATTCCCGCGTTGCACCGAGTCGAAGTCCAGCGCCGCCGCATTGGCGCCGGTGGCCATCGAACTGGCCGCGCTGCCGCCCATTCCGATGCGCATGCCAGGCCCGCCGATCTGCACCAGCAGGCTGCCGGCGGGAAACGCGATCTTGTGGGTCAGCCCGGCGTCGATGCTGCCGACACCGCCGGCGATCATGATCGGCTTGTGGTAACCGCGCTGGACTGTATCCAGGTCCGACTGCACCGCCTGTTCGTATTCGCGGAAATAACCGAGCAGGTTGGGCCGGCCGAATTCGTTGTTGAACGCAGCGCCACCCAAAGGGCCTTCGATCATGATCTGCAACGGGCTGGCAATGTGCTCGGGTTTGCCGTAGCTGGGGGCCGATGGGTCGAACTGGAGCCTGGAGACCGTGAAGCCGGTCAGGCCCGCCTTCGGCTTCGAGCCCCGGCCGGTCGCGCCCTCGTCGCGGATTTCGCCGCCGACGCCGGTGGCTGCGCCCGGGAACGGCGAGATCGCGGTCGGGTGGTTGTGGGTTTCCACCTTCATCAGCACATGCTGCAGGCGCCGGTGCTTTTGGTACACCGGGGCACCGGCGGCCGGCGACCCGGCGTGGGCGACAAAACGCTCGACCTCGGTGCCCTCCATCACGGACGCATTGTCCGAATACGCGACCACCATGTGCTGGGGGTGTGTGGCGTGGCTGTGGCGGATCATGCCGAACAGCGAATGCTGTTGCGCAACACCATCGATGGTGAACTGCGCGTTGAAGATCTTGTGCCGGCAGTGCTCACTGTTGGCCTGGGCGAACATCATCAGTTCGACGTCGGTCGGGTTGCGGCGCAGTTGCCCGAACGCGGCGGCAAGGTAGTCGATTTCGTCATCGGCCAGCGCCAGCCCGTAACGCAGGTTGGCGGCCGCCAGGGCGGCCCGGCCGGCGCCCAGCAGGTCGATCTGCGCCAGGGCCGGCGCCGGCAGCTCTGAAAACAACGCCAGTGCCTGTTCGCGTTCGAACAGCACGCTTTCGGTCATCCGGTCGTGCAGCAACGCGGCCACGGCCCGCAGCTGGGCCTGGTCCAGCTGCGCCTTGCCAAGCAAGCCGGAGCGCAGCGTGATGCGGTACTCGGTGATGCGCTCGATCCGGCGCACTGCCAGGCCGCAGTTATGCGCGATGTCGGTGGCCTTGGACGCCCACGGCGACACGGTGCCAAAACGCGGCGTCACCACCACCAGCACGCCATCCGCGGGGCCCGAATAGGGATCGCCGTAACGCAGCAATGCCACGAGCTGGTCCTGCTCCGCGGCAGACAACGCCGCCTCGGAGCCGACCAGATGCACAAAACACGCGCCAACGCCGGAGATCCGGTCATGGATGCCCTGCAGGGCTGGCATCAACTGCTGGATGTGGAAGCTGCCGAGGGCATTTGCGCCTTCGAACCGGGTTGTATGCAAGGTCACTGGAGAGGCCTGGAAACGTGGCAAATGGTAGGGAGTTCCCGGCCGCTGAATCGGGCTGGTCAACGAGGGGATCGATTTTAGCTGCGCCCCGATGGGATAATTCGGGCATGACCATTACGTACAAAGACGCCGAGGGCATCGCGGGCATGCGCGTGGCCGGCCGGCTCGCCTCCGAGGTGCTGGACTACCTAACGCCACACGTCGTGGCGGGCGTGACGACCAACCAGCTCGACCAGCTCGCGCACGACTACATCACCCAGGTGCAGCAGGCGGTACCGGCTCCTTTGAACTACCGCGGCGGCGGCAACATCCCCTACCCGAAGTCGATCTGCACCTCGCTCAACCACCAGGTCTGCCACGGCATCCCGAGCGACAAACAGATCAAGAAGGGCGACATCCTCAATATCGACATCACCGTCATCAAGGACGGCTGGCATGGCGACACCAGCCGCATGTTCGTGGTCGGCGAGACCTCGATCGCGGCCCGGCGCCTGTGCGCGATCACCTACGAGGCGATGTGGCGCGGCATCGTGGTGGTGCGGCCGGGCGCGCGGCTGGGTGATGTCGGATGGGCGATCCAGAAGTTCGCCGAGGCCCAGGGTTTCAGCGTGGTGCGCGAGTTCTGCGGCCATGGCATCGGGCTGGTGTTCCACGAGGAACCGCAGGTGCTGCATTACGGCAAGCCCGGCACGCTGGAAGAACTCAAGCCCGGCATGACCTTCACGATCGAGCCGATGATCAATGCCGGACGCAAGGACATCAAGGACGGCCCGGAGAAGGACGGCTGGACCATCGTGACCAGGGACCACTCGCTGTCGGCGCAGTGGGAACACACGGTGCTGGTGACCGAGAGCGGCTACGAGGTACTGACCCTGTCGGCTGGAAGCCCCGCGATACCGGCCTTCGTCGGATTGGCCTGAGCCGCGTGGCGCATTCGGCCCGGATCGGATCGGCCATGTTGACAGTGCAACAACTGCGCGACGACTATCGCGCAAAGAAACGTGCGCTGCAAGCCACCATCGCCGGCAGCGGCGCGTCGACCCGGGGCGTGCGCACGGCGCTGAACCGCCTGTCGGCGCTGGCCGACGCCACGTTGCGGGTGCTGTGGCAACAGGCGGGGCTGGCAAGCCCGTTCGCCCTGGTGGCGGTTGGCGGATTCGGGCGGGCAGAGCTTTTCCCCCATTCCGATGTGGACGTGCTGGTGCTGCTGCCGGACGATCGGGATCCCGAACACGACCGCGAACTGCAGACGCGCATCGAGGCCTTCATCGGCAGTTGCTGGGACACCGGGCTGGAAATCGGCTCGAGTGTGCGCACCGTATCGCAGTGCCTGGCCGAGTCGGAAAAAGACGTCACCGTGCAGACCTCGGTGCTGGAGTCGCGTCTGGTGGAAGGTGATTCCGGGCTGTTCGACCGGTTTCGCGAGAGCCTGCGCAGGGCGATGGACCCCAAGGCCTTCTTCATTGCCAAGACACTCGAGATGCGCCAGCGCCACAACAAGTTCGAGGACACGCCTTATGCACTGGAACCCAACTGCAAGGAGTCACCCGGCGGGCTGCGCGACCTGCAGGTGATCCTGTGGGTCGCCAAGGCCGCGGGCATGGGCAGGAACTGGGACGAACTGGCGCGCACCGGCCTGGCGACCGCGTTCGAGGTCAGGCAGATCAAGCGCAACGAAGCGCTGCTGCGCCTGATCCGGGCGCGCCTGCACCTGCTGGCGGACCGGCGCGAAGACCGCCTCGTGTTCGACCTGCAGACCGCCATGGCCGAGTCGTTCGGGTATGTGGCCCCCGCGCTCGGCACTGGCGTGTCCTCGCTGCCCACCGGGCCGGGGCTCGGCATTGGCGCGCCCGTTGCGGCGCCCAGGCGCATGCCGGTGGTGCGCGCCAGCGAGGCGCTGATGCGGCGCTACTACTGGGCGGCCAAGGCGGTGTCGCAGCTCAACCAGATCCTGCTGCTCAACATCGAGGAGTGGCTGTACCCGTCCACCCACGAGCCGCAGCCGATCAATGAGCGCTTCAACGAGAAGGCGGGCATGATCGACGTGGCCAGCGACGATCTGTACCAGCGCCAGCCGCATGCCGTGCTGGAGACCTTCCTGCTGTACCAGACCATCGTGGGCGTCAAGGGCCTGTCCAGCCGCACCCTGCGCGCGCTGTACAACGCGCGTGGCGTGATGGACGGGAAGTTCCGCAACGATCCGGTGAACCGGGAAAACTTCCGCCGCATCATCATGGAGCACGACGGCATCACGCACGCCATGCGGCTGATGAACCAGACTTCGGTGCTGGGGCGTTACCTGTGGGTGTTCCGGCGCATCGTCGGGCAGATGCAGCACGACCTGTTCCATGTCTACACGGTGGACCAGCACATCCTGATG
>JANLQZ010000501.1:0-2425 GCA_031368125.1 Betaproteobacteria bacterium | reverse complement strand
CACGGCGGAATTCGCCCACGAGACCAACACCTTCAGCCGCATTCCGACCGGCTACGACAAGTTCATGGCGCGCTCGAACTGCCTCACCGGCGAGTTGGCGATTGCGGCGCGTGGCCAGGCCAACACCGAACTGGCGGGTTTCCTGGACGCGGCGCGTGCGCACGACTGGCGCGTCATCCACGTGCTGAGCGCCTCGGCCAACCCGGGCGGGCCGGTCACGCGGGACGCCTTCGAGCGGCTGGCCGGGCCGATCGTGGCGGCGGCGCGCGCGCACCACGGCGAATTGCACGGCATCCTGCTGGGATTACACGGCGCCATGGTGACCGATTTCTGCGAAGACGGCGAAGGCGAATTGCTGGCGCGCCTGCGCGCCGTGGTCGGCCCCGGGTTGCCGATCGCCATCACGCTCGACCTGCACGCCAACGTGACGCGCGCGATGTGTGCGCTGGCCAACATCATCGTGTCGTACCAGACCTACCCGCATGTCGACATGCGGCGCACCGGGCTGCAGGCGGGCGCGATCCTGCACCGAACCATGGCCGGGGAAATACAGCCGACCACGATCCGCGCCCACCGCCCGATGCTGGGCGAGACCAGCGGCGGGCGTACCGACAAGGGACCGATGCTGGACTGGCTCGCGCGCGCACGGGCACATGAGACCGACCCCGGCGTATTCGCGGTCAGCCTCAATGCGGGCTTCAGCCACGCCGACATTGCCGAAGTCGGGCCGACCGTGCTCGTCACCTGCCAGGGCCCAGCGGAGCGGCACCGCGCATTTGCCGAAAGCATCGCCGACGCGATGTGGGACAAACGCTTCGAGCAGTTGAACCACTACTACACGGTGGACGAGGCGGCCGCGCGCTGCGCCGCCTACCAGCCGACGCGCGGCCCGATCGTGGTGGCGGACTATTCCGACAACCCGGGTGGCGGGGCCTACGGCGACTCGACCCATCTGCTGGCTGCGCTGTTGCGCGCCCGGGTCGGCAATACATGCTTCGGGCCGATGGTCGACCCCGCGGTGGTGCGCCAGCTCCAGGGCCACCAGGTCGGCGACACGGTGGACATCGAACTCGGTGGCAAGACCGACCCGCGTTTTGGCGGCGCGCCGCTGGCCCTGCGCGCCACGCTGCTGCTCAAAAGCGACGGCCACTACACCGGCGACGGCCCGATGGTCGGCGGCCAGCAACGCAGTTGGGGGCCGACTGCCGTGGTCCGCGTCGACGGCATCGAGATCCTGGTGGTGACCAACGCGGCCCAGATCTGGGACCAGCAGCAGTTCAAGGCCTTCGGCATCGACCCGCAGGCGAAGGCCGTGGTAGCACTCAAGTCGGCGCAGCATTTCAGGGCCGCGTTCGAGCCGATGGCGGGCGAGGTGATCGTCTGCGACAGCGGCGCCTTGTGTGCGCCCGACTGCACCGTGCTGCCTTTTTGCAAGGTGCCGCGGCCGATTTTCCCGCTCGACCAGGACATCGATATCGCGGCCTGGAAAACGCGCAATGCCTGAGCGCGGGCGCCCGCGAAGGAGCAGCGCGGCGCCGCGCTATTTCTTGCCCAGCCCCAGGCGCTGGGCGCTTTCGGTGTAGATGCGGGTGCGGTCCTGCATGAACGCGTCCATCTGCTCGGCGCCCACGTGGATCAGTTCGAACCCGTTCTTGTCGGCCAGTTCCTTCATCTCCGGGTCCCGGTTGAGCGTTGCCCACAGGTCGGAGATGCGTTTGCGGACTTCGGGCGGTGTCGATTTCGGCACCCCGATGCCGCGGTAGGCGCCATCGACCCAATCGACGCCCAGTTCCCTGAAGGTCGGCACATCGGGCAACAGCGGGTGGCGTTTCTCCATCGCCACCGCCAATGCGCGCACGCGGCCCTTCTGGTTGACGGCGAACGCGGTGTACGACATGGCGCCGTCGATCTGTGCACCGACCACGGCGGTGGCCATGTCGCCGGTGCCCTTGTACGGTATGTAGATGCTCTTGATGCCGAACGCCGCGTTGAGCCGCTCGTGCGCAGCGTGGTTGGCAGAGTTCAGGCCCGAGCCGCCCAGGCTCATCTTGCCCGGTGCGGCCTTGGCAGCGCGGATGAAGTCCGCGAAGTTCCGGTGCGGGCTGGCCTCGGGCACCACCAACGCGTCGGGTGTGTAGTGGAACCAGAACACCGGTGTGATGTCGGTCGTCTTGTACTGCACTTCACCCTCGATCGGCTGGAACACGATGTGCGGCAGGTTGACGCCGACGATGTTCAGGCCATCGCCCGCCAGGGTGTTCATCTGCGACCACATCAGCGCCCCGCCGGCGCCGGCCTTGTACTGGATGATGGTGTCGATCGCCGGGCATTTCTTCTTCAGCACCACCTGCTGGTGGCGGGCCGAAATATCCGACTCGCCGCCGGGCGGAAAGGCCTGCCAGTACAACAGGTTCTTGTCGGGGCA
>JANLQZ010000491.1:0-1802 GCA_031368125.1 Betaproteobacteria bacterium | reverse complement strand
CCGTTCTTGAACCCGATCGGCGCCGACAGGCCGGATGCCAGTTCCCGATGCACCTGGCTCTCGGTCGTGCGCGCGCCGATGGCCCCCCAGGAAATCAGGTCACCCAGATATTGCGGCGAGATCACGTCGAGAAACTCGCTCCCGGCCGGCAGGCCAAGCCGGTTGATCTCGATCAGCAACTGGCGCGCGATGCGCAGGCCTTCGTCGATGCGGAATGTCTCATCGAGGTACGGATCATTGATCAGCCCTTTCCAGCCAATGGTGGTGCGCGGCTTCTCGAAGTACACCCGCATCACGATCTCGAGCGTGTCGCGGTATTTGTCGCGCTGCACCCGCAGTCGCCGTGCATATTCCAGCGCCGCCACCGGATCATGGATCGAGCAGGGGCCGATCACGACCAGCAGGCGCTGGTCGGACCCATCCATGATGTTCTGGATGTTGCGGCGCGTCTGCGTGATCAGCTGCTCGACCGGCGTACCGCGAATGGGGAAGAAACGGATCAGGTGGTCGGGTGGTGGCAACACGTTGATGGCCTTGATGCGTTCGTCGTCGGTCTGGCTGGTCCGGTCCGACATCGAACTGTTTTTACGGCGGTCTGGCTGGGTTCGCTGCGCGGACAGCGGGTCTTGCCACGGCGTGGTCTGGTCGGTCATCGGCGGGTTCCTCCGGAATCGTGTCGAGGTTGGGAATCTGGTTCAAAAACAAAAAACCGCCGGGGTTGCCGGCGGTTTCTGGGGAAATCAGGTGTGTCCTGCTGGATACGTCTAACTGCTCCGTGCGCCGCTGGCGTGGGAGAACCAAAAGTCGTCAAACAAGGATTGCACTGCAGTCATGTGGACGAATGTAGCATCAAAATCCGCCCCGCAGCTCCGGCCATTGGCCTGCCTCACGCCGTGCCGCCGACCGTCAGGCCGTCGATGCGCAGTGTTGGTTGCCCCACACCCACCGGCACGCTCTGCCCTTCCTTGCCGCAGGTGCCGACGCCGCTGTCGAGTTGCATGTCGTTGCCGATCATCGTCACGCGGGTCAGTGCGTCGGGCCCGTTGCCGACGATGGTGGCGCCTTTGACCGGGTACTGGATCTTGCCGTTCTCGACCCAATAGGCCTCGCTGGCGGAGAACACGAATTTGCCCGATGTGATGTCGACCTGGCCACCGCCGAAGTTCGTTGCATACAGGCCGCGCTTGATGCTGGCGACGATTTCCTGGGGTTGCCGGTCGCCGGCGAGCATGTAGGTGTTGGTCATGCGCGGCATGGGGACGTGGGCATAACTCTCGCGCCGTCCATTGCCGGTCGGCGGCACGCCCATCAGCCGCGCGTTCATGGCATCCTGGATATAACCCTTGAGAATGCCGTCTTCGATCAGCACATTGCGCTGGCTGGCGTTGCCCTCGTCGTCGACGTTCAGGGAACCGCGCCGGTCACGGATAGTGCCGTCGTCCAGCACCGTCACGCCTTTGGCCGCCACGCGCTGGCCGATACGCCCGCTGAAGGCGCTCGAACCCTTGCGGTTGAAGTCGCCCTCCAGCCCATGGCCGATGGCTTCGTGCAACAGGATACCGGGCCAACCGGGCCCGAGCACGACCGTCATCTCACCGGCCGGCGCCGGGCGCGACTCGAGATTGGTCAGCGCTGCCTTGACCGCCTCGTCGACATATTTGGTGATCATGGCGTCGTCGAAATAGGCCAATCCGAAACGACCGCCGCCACCGGCGCTGCCCATTTCGCGCCGCCCCTTGTGTTCGGCGATCACGGTCACGCTCAGGCGCACCAGCGGGCGCACGTCGGCTGCCAGCGTGCCG
>JANLQZ010000421.1:0-2208 GCA_031368125.1 Betaproteobacteria bacterium | reverse complement strand
GCATGTGCCCACTGGCGAAGTGCGTGATTTCCCCACCAACACCAGCGATGCGCTGACCAGCGGTGGCACCTATGCCATTGCCGGCGCGATGGAGCGCATGGTGCAGCACCTGCGCCGCCTCGCCGGCGCCGAGCCCAAATGTTTCATGACCGGCGGCGCGGGCTGGAAGATGGCTCCGAGCCTGTCGGTGCCATTCGAACTGGTCGACAACCTGATATTCGACGGCCTGCTCGAGATGGCCAGGACGCGCTTCGCGCCGCTGCGGACCTGAGCGCGCCGATCAGGCCCCCGCCAGCCCGTCGACGGCCTGGAACATGGCCTGGCGGGCCTGGCTGATGATCTGTCCCCGCCAGACATCGGTGTCCACGTAAAACGCGTCCATCATCTGCTGGCGGATGGCGGCGGCCTGCGCGGGGCTCGCCTCGGGGTGGTTGTGCAGCCAATGCTCGGCGCGCAGGGCCTCGATCATCTGGGGCAGCGGCAAGGTGCCGTACTCCATCGCAATCGCGGTGTACTCGGCTTGCGGGCACTCTTCGTAGACCGAGCTCCAGAGCAGCCCGGTCAGGGCGGCCGAGGTGGAAGAGCCATCGTAGAACGACGTGATCGGCGTGGCGCCGCCACCCGACCACCATTGGCGCGCCCGGCGCAGCGCGTCGGGGTCGTCCTTGCAGGCAAAGATGCGCTCGCCCAATCCGCTCGGGCCCAGGCCGGTGTGCAGGTCGATCCAGCCGATCCGCTTCGCATGGCGTGCGTGCTGGCGCAACACCGTGCGCAGGGTCAGGTTGCTCCAGGTGGGCTCCGTGCCGCCAAAAAACAGCCCGTCGGCAAACTCGTGTTGCCCGCCGCTCACGGCGGCCTGGAAACGCGCCATGCCGTGTTGCTGCATATAACGCCCGATGGCGGCAACATTGTCCACGTCCGGCGGCCAGCGCGCGGGCAACAGCAGTGCGTGCAGTTCGCGGTAGCCCGGGTTCGCCGGCAGCGGCTGCTGGTAGTCGCTGAAATTGCGATTCAGGTCGACGTTTTCGTTGGTGGCGCGGCGGATGTGCGAAAAACCGTACGGGTTGAGTGCATGGATGTACAACACCGCCACACCCTGGCGCGTCGCCTTTTCCAGCCACTCGGCATCATGCAGGGCGTAGACCTGCACGCCGCTGCCGCAATAACCTTCCACACCGTGGCAGCCGCTGGAGACGATCAGCAGGCTGGTGGCGTCGGGGTCGCCGGCCAGCGCCACATCCATCGCCAGGGTTTCGCCATCGCGCCCTTGGAGCGGATGCTGGTGCGAATCGATGGCCAGCCCGGCTGCGGCAGCCGCTTCGAGAAACTTGACGCGCGCGACCGCGTAACTGGGGGAAAAGGCCTGGGACAGATCGATCATGGTGGCTCCTTCAACGGTGCGTGGCAGCAGTGGGGGCGCCGAGCCATTCCTCGGCCAGCCGCACCCAGTAGGTCGCACCGAGCGGAATCAGGTCGTCGTTGAAATCGTAGCTCGGGTTGTGCAGCATGCACGGGCCGCCCCCATGTCCGATCTCCCGGTGGCTGCCGTCGCCGTTGGCGATGAAGCAATAAGCGCCCGGCTTGGCAAGCAGCATGTAGGCAAAATCCTCGGCCCCCATGGTGGGCTCCTGCACGATCACGTTGTCGGCCCCGACGATGCCGGTCATGACGCGGCGCGCAAATTCTGCCTCGGCCGCCGAGTTGATCGTCGGCGGGTAGTTGCGCACAAAACTGAACTCGCAGGTCACGCCGAATGCCGCGCTGGTGTGCTCGGCGATCTCCCGCATGCGCTGCTCGATCAGGTCGAGCACCTCGAGCGTAAAGGTGCGCACCGTTCCCTGCAGCTCGCAACTGTCGGGAATCACGTTGGTGGCTTCGCCGGCGTGGATCATGGTGACCGAGATCACGCCGGCGTCGATCGGTTTCTTGTTGCGGCTGATGATGGTCTGGAACGCCTGCACCATCTGGCAAGCGACCGGCACCGGGTCCAGGCCGTAATGGGGCAGCGCCGCATGGCCGCCCTTGCCCCTGATCGTGATCTTGAATTCGTTGCTCGACGCCATCACAGGGCCCGGGCTGACCGCAAACTTGCCGACCTGCGACCCGGGCCAGTTGTGCATGCCGAACACCGCTTCCATCGGGAATTTCTCGAACAGCCCGTCCTTGATCATTTCGCGCGCGCCGCCTCCGCCCTCCTCGGCCGGCTGG
>JANLQZ010000406.1:0-9889 GCA_031368125.1 Betaproteobacteria bacterium | reverse complement strand
ATGTGGATCTAGCAATCAAAGGCTTGGCCGAACTTCGAGTACGACGCGCAGACGCTGCAGCCCGCGCTGGCGTCGGCGCGCATGGCCCAGGGGCGCATGCTGGGCGTGGCCAGCAGCCTGAAGCTGGTTGACCTGGCTGCCCTGCAACTGGACGGATGGGCTGAGGAAGCCATTGCCACTGCGCAGATCGAAGGGGAAGTGCTCCAGGTCAATTCGGTGCGCGCGTCAGCCGCGCGCCGGCTGGGGATGGAAGGCGCCAGCCGCGCCAGGCGGGACGCGCGGACGGAAGGGACGCTCGACATCCTGCAAGCCGCCGTCCAGGGTTGGGACAAGCCGCTGAAGCAGGCCGCCCTGCTGGACTGGCACGCGGCGCTTTTCCCTACAGGCCGCAGCGGAGTGACGCGGCTGTCGCCCGGCTCCTGGCGCACCCACACGGAGCCCATGCAGATCGTCACCGAGCGGCTGGGCAAGTCCGATGTCGTGCCCTACGAGGCGCCTGCATCCAATGTTGTGCCGGCCGAGATGAAGGCGCTGCTGGCGTGGTTTGAAGCGCATCGCATCAAGCCCGGGATCGATGGCATCGTGCGCAGCGCCATTGCGCACCTGTGGTTTGAGGTGGTGCACCCGTTCGAGGACGGCAATGGCCGCATCGGCCGGGCCCTGAGTGAACTCGCGCTGGCGCAGGACATGCACAGCAGCCAGCGGCTGTTCAGCCTTTCTCGCCAGATGCTGCAAGGCCGCGCCGGCTACTACGAGCAACTGAACGCAGCCAGCGCGCAGGGCCGGATGGACGTCACGGCGTGGGTGCTCTGGTTCGTGCAATGCGTGGAGAAAGCCTGCCTGGCCACACTCGGCCACATGCAGTACGCGAGCGCCAAGACCCAGTACTGGTCAGTATTGAATGAAGAACATCCGAAGCTGACGTCAAGCCAGAAGAAGGTGCTGAACAAGCTCCATGACGCCGGCCCTGGTGGCTACAGCGGCGGCATGAGCGCCGCCGGGCCGTTCCCAAGGGCGAATTCCGCAATGCGCAGCATGGAGGATGCCTGATGAGCACCGCCCGGCCGCCCGAAGGTGCTCAGCACCGCAGCCCGCAGGGCGAACGTAGCCTGATGAGCACGGAGAAGTATGTGGCTATCGCCGGTGTGTCGCGCGCGACGGCGTATCGCGAGCTGACAGATCTGGTGGACGCAGGCTTGCTGCTGCGCACGGGGCAGGGCAGGGGCACGCGGTACGAGATTGCCGCGCCCTGAGTTTGCCTGCGCCAGGGCTCAACCCAGCCCCGCCGCTTCCTTCGCCCGCATCTTCGCCGCGATGTATTCGCCATGCGTCACGTGCAGCAGGCCGGCAGTCTTGTCGATGAGGTGGTTCTCGTTCTCGTCGAGGTGCAGGTCCGCATAGGCCAACACCACCACCAGCCGCGGCTGTTTCGTGGTCGCCGGCCCGCGCGCACGCGAGGTGCTGGCCAGGCTGACCGACGTGGCGCTGGACAACAAGAGTTTCCCGTGGCTCACCAGCCAGATCATCGAGGTCGGGCATGTTACCGACGTGTACGCGCTGCGCGTGAACTTCATCGGCGAACTGGGCTGGGAGCTGCATTTCCCGATCGAATACGCGAATTCGCTGTTCGAGCAGATTTTTGCCGCCGACGCCGAGTTTGGCATCGGAATGGCGGGCATGCGCGCGATGGAATCGATGCGGCTGGAGAAGTCGTACCGCATGTGGGGCAGCGACCTGGGCGTGGAGTACTCGCCCTACGAGGCCAGCCTGGATCGTTTCGTGCGTATGGACAAGGGCGACTTCATCGGGCGCTCTGCGCTGGAGCGTCAGGTCGCCAACGGCATACCGAAGCGTTTCGTCACGATGGAAATACGCGGCGTGACCGACGCCGACCCGCTGGGCAACGAGCTGCTGTACGTCAACGGCAAGCTGGCCGGCCGCGCCATGGCCGGGTACTACGGTCACGTGTTGGGCAAGAGCCTGGCGCTGGGTTACATCGACAGCGCCCATGCGGCGGTGGGTACCGAGCTCGAGATCGAGATCCTGGGCCAGCGCAAGAAGGCCACCGTGCTGATCGAGTCGCCGCTGGACCCGGAGAACAAGAAATTGCGGGCCTGATGCCGCGCCGCTGCGTCCGCGGCCCGCCTGTTCCCGCGCCGCGCGGGCGCACTGCAGCAAGATCGCACGGCGCACTGCAGCCGGATTGCGCGCGCCGTTGCAGCCGACAGCGGCCTGCGGGCGCATCTGCCCTTGCGTGCGCAGCGGCGCCGGCGGTATAGTGGCCACGGGCCGCGCGGCCCGCGGGTTGCGGCCCGGTACTGGCTGGTGTTGCGCATTGCGCGCACTGCAGGAGTACGGGCCCGGTGCCCCGCACTGGACAAGGAGGTGGTACGAAGCAAGAACCGGGTTTCTTCGCCCGCGGGTCCAGCCGACCCTCGTCATGCGGGTCTGGGCGCCAGCTGTCAGCAGCGCGCGCCGGACCATGCAACACACCGGAGCGCTGCGGTGGCTGCTTGCGCGCTGCGCCGGTGCCTGTTTGTCACACCGTATTTCCTTGTCAACCATATCCAACTGGAGGTCATGATGCTGCCAAGATTTCTTCCCGCTGTGGCGCTGGTCCTGTGTGGAGCCGCTGCGACGGCCTGGGCCGGCGACACGTTCAAAGCCACTTTGTCAGGTGACCAGGAGGTCCCCCCGGTCGCGACCGACACGACCGGCAAGTTCAAGCTCAAACTGAACAAGGCGCAGACCGAAGCCGAAGTCACGCTTTCCGTCAAGAGCGGCGAACGCATTCAGCAGGCGCACCTGCATTGCGCCGCCGCTGGCTTGAACGGCCCCGTGGTCGCGTTTCTTGCCGGCCTCAACGCGGTCGGCTACGACGTCGACGGCAAGTGGATCTCCAACGCGGTACTCACCAACTCCAGCATCTCCAACCCGGCGTGCGGAACGACCATAGCCGCCCTCGCGGCGGCGATGCGTGCCGGCCATGTCTACGCCAACGTGCATTCGGTCGCCCATCCGGGCGGGGTGGTGCGCGGCCAGCTGGAGCAGGCCGACGACGATTGAGTGGTGCCGCGCCGGCGCGCGGCGATCCGCCACCGATCGGCGATGGCGGGCCACGCACGGCCAGTGGTGGCATGCCGCAGCGCAGGCACGCGGGAATCAGATTCCGTGGCCGCGTTCACGCCGGAAGCGCTCCGTGAATTTCGCGAATTGCCCCGCGTCGAGCGCCGCGCGCACCTCGCCCATCAGGTTCAGGTAGTAATGCAGGTTGTGGATGCTGGCCAGCATCGGGCCGAGCATCTCGCCGCAG
The DNA here is from genome assembly GCA_031368125.1 of Betaproteobacteria bacterium. GTDB lineage: Bacteria > Pseudomonadota > Gammaproteobacteria > Burkholderiales > Burkholderiaceae_C > CAISIP01. Next base: position 6,576 of record JANLQZ010000406.1, on the reverse strand, counting down.
CGGTCGAGGTGGTGCAGGTAGGCGCGCGAGAAACCGTCGCGGCCGCCACCGGCATAAGCCACGCCGGATCTGCCGGCGCAGGCGTAGCAGGTGCAGGTCGGGTCCAGCGGCTGCGGGTCGGCCTTGTGGCGCGCATTGCGGATCTTCAGGTCGCCGTGGCGCGTGAACAGCGTGCCGTTGCGCGCGTTGCGGGTCGGCATCACGCAGTCGAACATGTCCACGCCCTGCGCCACGCCCTCGACCAGGTCTTCCGGCGTGCCGACACCCATGAGGTAACGCGGCTTGTGCGCCGGCAGGCGGTGCGGCGTGTGCGCCATGATGCGATGCATCTCGTCCTTGGGCTCACCGACGCTGACGCCGCCGACCGCGTAGCCGGGGAAATCCATCGCCACCAGCTGCTCCAGCGACTCCTGGCGCAGGTGCTCGAACATGCCTCCCTGCACGATGCCGAACAGCGCGTTGGGGTTTTGCAGCCGCGCGAATTCCAGCTGGCAGCGCCCGGCCCAGCGCAGGCTCAGCTCCATCGACCGGCGCGCCTCGGGTTCGGTCGTGAGCGCGCCCCGGGTCTTGGGTTCGACCGAGATGTAGGGGGTGCATTCGTCGAACTGCATCACGATGTCGGAGTTCAGCGTGGTCTGGATCTGCATCGAGATCTCGGGCGTCAGGAACAGCTTGTCGCCATTGACCGGGGATGAGAAACGCACCCCTTCTTCGCCGATCTTGCGCATCGCGCCGAGCGACCAGACCTGGAACCCGCCCGAATCGGTCAGGATCGGCTTGTCCCATTTCTCGAACTGGTGCAGGCCGCCGAACTGCGTGACCACGTCGAGCCCCGGACGCATCCACAAATGGAAGGTATTGCCCAGGATGATTTGCGCGCCCATGTCGTCCAGGCTGCTGGGCATAACGCCCTTGACCGTGCCGTAGGTGCCCACGGGCATGAAGATCGGGGTGTCGACCACGCCGTGGTTGAGCGTCAGGCGGCCGCGACGCGCGTGACTGCCCAGGTAGGCTCCTTGGGCGTCGTCGGTTGAAAGAAGGTCGAATTTGAGCATTTTGGGAAATCGTGCTTCAGGCCGGTCAAACGGAGACGCCGGTAGGATTATCACGATGCGCCGGGGCATGGCCGCAACGCACGGCTCAACGCGAGTTGTTCGACCTGGCAGTTCTTGCGCGAATCGATGGACCACCATGCTGAAATTGCAGAACGCTTGAATATGAACGGCGCTTTATAATTCAATTTCGATTTACTTTGGAGTTGGTAAAGGAGCTGGCATGAAATCCGACGCAATCGTTTCCAGCAAAGGCCAGGTGACATTGCCCGCAGGCATGCGGACCAAGCTCGGCATTGGGCCCGGGTCCCGCATTCGGTTTGAGCTTCGGGGGCAGGAACTCGTGATCAAGCCTGAACTTCCCATGAGCGCTTACCGGGGCATGCTCAAGGGCTACCACCTCGAACCCGCGGATCTGGAGGTCCCCAAGGAGCCTGACCGGGAGTTCTTGTGAACGTTGTCGATTCTTCTGGATGGATCGAATACCTGCTCGATACCGAACGGGCCGACATTTTTGCTTCGGCGATCGAGCAACGCGACAAGCTTCTGGTCCCGGTGATTGCGCTGTACGAAGTACACAAAGTCCTGACTCGCGTGCTGCCCGCCAGCGCAGTGGCAACGGTGCTGGACGTTATGCGACTTGGCCGGGTGCTGGAACTGACCGACAGCCGCGCGATCGCCGCGGCCGACATCTCGCTTCGCCACCGGCTTGGGATGGCCGATGCGGTGATGTACAGCATGGCGCTCGAACACGGGGCCACGTTCTGGACACAGGACGTGGACTTTCAGGGCTTGCCGTCAGTCACCTGTTTCCCGAAGGGCTGACTGCGCGAGAGCAACATCGCGTCTCCATAACTGAAGAACCGGTAGTGCCGGTCGATCGCATGCCGGTACAGCGCCATGACGTGGTCGTGGCCGGCAAACGCGCTTACCAGCATCATGAGCGTCGACTTGGGCAGGTGGAAGTTCGTGATCAGCAGGTCGACCAGCCTGAAATCGAAACCCGGCGTGATGAAGATCCGGGTGTCGCCGCTGGCCAGCCCCGACCGGGCCCACGATTCGAGTGTGCGCACGGTCGTTGTACCCACCGCCACGACGCGGCCACCGCGCGCCCGGCACGCCGTGATGGCCTGCTGCGTCGCGATCGGCACCTCGTACCACTCGCTGTGCATCTGGTGCTCGGCCAGGTTCTCGGTTTTCACGCTCTGGAACGTGCCGGCACCGACGTGCAGCGTGACGTCGGCACGCAACACGCCATGTGCGCCGATCCGCTCCAGCAGCGGCGCATCGAAATGCAGCGCCGCCGTAGGCGCGGCCACCGCACCCGGCGCACGCGCAAACACGGTCTGGTAGCGCAATGCGTCCTGGTCAGTGTCGGCATGGGTGATGTAGGGCGGCAGCGGCACATGGCCGTGTTTTTCCATCAGGGTATACGGGTCGTCACCGGCATCGTTGCTGAGCACAAAGCGAAACAGGGCTCCCTGTGCGTCGGGCCAGCGGCCCAGCAGGGTGGCGCTCAGGCCGTCGTGCGTGCCGGTCGTGCCCTGCAGGGCCAGGCTGGTGCCGAGCTCCGGTTTCTTGCTGACGCGCATGTGGGCGGCGACCTGGTTGCCCGCGAGCACCCGCTCGACCAGCAACTCGACCTTGCCACCGGTCGGCTTGGCGCCGAACAGGCGCGCCTTGATGACCCTGGTGTCGTTGAGCACCAGCAGGTCGCCCGGGTCGAGCAGGTCGGGCAGTTCGTGAAAGATGCGGTCGACGGGCTCGGAGTGCGTGCCATCGAGCAGCCTGGAGCTGCTGCGTTCTGGCGCCGGATGCTGGGCAATACGTTCCGGCGGGAGCGCGAAGTCGAAGTCGCTCAGAGTCCAGGTGCGCGCCGCGGGTACGGGAGTGTTGTGCATGCTGCTTGAGGGCTGGACCGGCCCGTGCCAAGTGGGAATGTGAAGACAGGGGAGAATTGTCCCATGCCTGCGAAGTCGTCCGACCCCGCCTCCAAGACACGAGCGCCGGCCGGCGCCGGCAGCCCGCTGCAAAAGGCGCTTGCCAAACTCGGGCTGCAGCGCGACATCGATCTGGCGCTGCACCTGCCGCTGCGTTACGAGGACGAGACCCGGATCGGCCGCCTGGTCGACGCACGCGAGGGCGACGCACTGCAGATCGAAGCCACCGTCACCGCCAGCGAGGTCAGTTTTCGCCCGCGCCGCCAGTTGCTGGTCTCGGTGGACGACGGCTCGGACACCTGCCTGCTGCGCTTTTTCAGCTTCTACCCGTCGCAACAAAAGGCGCTGGCCGTCGGCGCGCGCATCCGCGCGCGGGGTGAACTCAAGGGCGGCTTCCTGGGCTGGACCATGGTGCACCCGAGTGTGCAACCGACCGGCAGTGTGTTGCCGACCGCGCTGACGCCGATCTACCCCACGGTGGCCGGGCTGGCGCAGGCCTATCTGCGCAAGGCCGTCATGGGGGGGCTGGCGCGGGCCGACTTGTCTGAGACCGTCGCCGTTGCGGTAACAGCCGCCGGCTGGCCAGCGCCGCTGTGGAGCCTGCGTGACGCGCTGCTGTTCCTGCACCACCCCGCACCCGATGTGGCGCTGGCCACGCTGGAAGACCGGAGCCACCCGGCCTGGCAACGCCTGAAGCTGGAAGAGCTGCTGGCGCAGCAACTCTCGCAGCTGCAGTCCAAGCGCGCGCGCGACGGCTTGCGGGCCCCGGTCCTGCGCGCCGCCGCCGCCGGCCTGCGCGAGCGGCTGCACGCGGCGCTGCCGTTCTCGCTCACGGCGGCGCAGCGCCGTGTCTGTGCCGAGATCGCCCGTGACCTGGCCCGGCCGGCGCCCATGCACCGCTTGCTGCAGGGCGACGTGGGTTCCGGCAAGACCGTGGTGGCCGCCCTGGCCGCCGCCGTTTGTATGGACGCCGGTCGCCAATGCGCCCTGATGGCTCCGACCGAAATCCTGGCCGAACAGCATTTCCGCAAGTTGATCGGCTGGCTCGAGCCGCTGGGCGTGCGGACCGCCTGGCTCACGGGCAGCCAGAAGGCGCGCGAGCGGCGCGAGATGCTGGCGCTGATCGCCTCCGGGGAGGCCGCCCTGGTGGTTGGAACGCACGCGATCATCCAGGACAAGGTGCTGTTCAGGAATCTGGCGCTGGCGGTGATCGACGAGCAGCACCGGTTCGGGGTGGCGCAGCGGCTGGCGTTGCGCGACAAGATGGCCGAGCCCGGCCTGGAGCCGCACCTGTTGATGATGACCGCCACGCCGATCCCGCGCACGCTGGCCATGAGTTATTACGCCGATCTGGAGGTCTCCACGATCGACGAGTTGCCGCCCGGACGCACGCCCGTCGTCACCAGGCTGGTCAACGAGTCGCGCCGCGAGGAGGTGGTGGAGCGCATCCGCGCCCAGGTCCGCCAGGGCCGTCAGGTCTACTGGGTCTGCCCGCTGATCGAGGAGAGCGAGGCGCTCGACCTGAGCAATGCGACCGAAACCCACGGTGCACTGAGCGCCGCGCTGCCCGGGGTGATGGTCGGCCTGTTGCATTCGCGCATGCCGATGGCCGAGAAGAAAGCGGTGATGTCGCTGTTTGTCGGCGGCCAGATGGGCCTGCTGGTCAGCACCACGGTGATCGAGGTTGGCGTGGACGTGCCCAACGCCTCGCTGATGGTGATCGAACATGCCGAACGCTTCGGGCTGTCGCAACTGCACCAGTTGCGCGGCCGGGTCGGCCGCGGCGCGGCGGCGTCGGCATGTGTGCTGCTGTACTCGACCAGGGATGCGCCCCGGCTCGGAGATACCGCCAAGGCCCGGCTCAAGGCCATGGTGGAAACCGGCGACGGGTTCGAGATCGCCCGGCGCGACCTTGAAATCCGCGGCCCGGGGGAGTTTCTGGGGGCACGCCAGTCGGGTGCCGCCCTACTGCGGTTTGCCGACCTGGCAACCGACACGGCGTTACTCCAATGGGCCCGCGCCGCCGCGCCGTCGATGCTGGACCGGCACCCGGACCTGGCGCAAAAACACATTGAACGCTGGCTTGGCACCAAAGCCCAGTATCTGCTGGCGTGACGGCGCCGGCTGCCGTGTGCCGGCCTGGCCGGAAGCTGCACGGAGGACAATGGCGGCATGACCCTGACCGAACTGAAGTACATCGTCGCCGTGGCCCGGGAGCGGCATTTCGGCAAGGCGGCCGAAGCCTGTTTCGTATCGCAACCCACTTTGTCGGTGGCGGTCAAGAAACTCGAGGAGGAACTCGAACTCAAGCTGTTCGAGCGCAGTGCCAACGAGGTGACGGTCACGCCGCTGGGCGAGGAGGTCGTGCGCCAGGCCCAATCGGTGCTGGAGCAGGCGGCCAATATCAGGGAAATCGCCAAACGCGGCAAGGACCCGCTGGCGGGCGCGCTGCGACTGGGCGTGATCTACACGATTGCGCCGTATCTGCTGCCCGAACTGGTCAGGAACGTGATCGCGCGCACGCCGCAGATGCCGCTGATGCTGCAGGAGAACTTCACCGTCAAGCTGCTCGAAATGCTGCGGACCGGAGAACTCGACTGCGCCATATTGGCCGAGCCTTTTCCGGACACCGGCCTGGCGATGGCTGCGTTGTACGACGAGCCCTTCGTGGCGGCGGTGCCGAGTACGCACGCCTTGGCCCGCCTCGAATCGGTCACGGCCGAGCAGCTCAAATCGGAGACCCTGCTGCTGCTGGGCACCGGACACTGCTTTCGGGACCATGTGCTCGAAGTCTGCCCGGAGTTCGCGCGTTTTTCCAGCAATGCCGGAGGCATCCGCAAGAGCTTCGAGGGCTCGTCGCTGGAAACCATCAAACACATGGTCGCCGCCGGGATGGGCGTGACGCTGGTGCCGCGGCTCGGTGTGCCGGCCGGCGCACTGGACCCCAAGCCCAAACGCCGCCGGGAGCTGGAGCAGTATGTGCGCTACATCCCCATCACCGACGAGGCGGGTGGCCCGCCGCCCACGCGCCGGGTGGTATTGGCGTGGCGGCGCAGTTTTACCCGTTACGAGGCCATCGCCGCGCTGCGCAATGCGGTTTTCGCCTGCGAGCTGCCCGGTGTCAAACGTCTGTCCTGACGGCGATGTTTCGGTGCGGACGTGCCGGTATGCCAGTCAACTCGTCGATGTTTCGGGTTTCGAGATTGAGACCACCACCGCAACAGCATCGGCTGCCGACGCTGTCAGTACGGCCCCGGATTGGGCCCGGGGCTGCAGTACCCGCAATCCAGTGGATGCCGGAGCAAGTCCGGCAGACACGCCTGCGTTCAAGTACCCACCGTGACTGATGCAACAACCAGCAAGTGGCGGCTTTACCTGCAACTGATCCGCTGGGACCGGCCGGCCGGTTGGCTGCTGTTGTTGTGGCCCACGCTGAGCGCCTTGTGGATCGCCGCAGGGGGGTTCCCAGGCTGGCATCTGCTGGCCGTCTTCACGCTGGGAACGATCCTGATGCGCAGTGCCGGCTGCTGCGTCAACGACGTGGCCGACCGACGGTTCGACAAACACGTCAAACGCACGGCGCA
>JANLQZ010000400.1:0-2161 GCA_031368125.1 Betaproteobacteria bacterium | reverse complement strand
CGGATGAACTTGGCCGGGCTGCCGGCCGAGGTGGTGACGAACTTCACGCCGCTGGCGCACACGAAACGCAGCATCGCGTCGTCGCTCAGGAAGCGGATCGGCAGGTTGACGCCGAACGGCAGCCCGAGTGCGCCCATGCTGGTGATCTCGGCCTGGCAATTGGCGGTCTCGCCGGAAGAGGTTTCGATGATGCCCATGCCCCCGGCACGGGACACGGCCGAAGCCAGCGCGGTACGGGCTATCCATCCCATCGGGGCCTGGACGATCGGATATTTGGCGCCGGTATGGGCGAGGACTCGGTTCATTTTTGCGCGGCGGCTGTTGAAGTGCCAGCAAGCTTAGGGGCAAACACCGGGGCCGACGGTCACCAAGGTGCTACCACGGGTCGTCAAGCACACTGCAGCAGCAACCCGGCCAACGCCTCGGGCGCACTGACCATCGGGTCGTGCCCGGTTCGCATTTCCAGGACACGGGAACCGGGCAACCAGGCGCCGTCCCAGAACGCGGGGCTCACCACACGCGGGCGAATCGCATCGATGGTGGCCAGCGCCGGGGCGGTGCAATTGATGAACGTGTGCGGCACACTGGCGACTCGGTGTACATCGAAGTCCAGCGGGGCTTCGTAGGTATGGCCGGGGTGCGGCGTCTGGCGGCGCCTGACCCATGCGTGTCGTTCACCACCGAGCCCGAATACCACCGGGTCGGGCGCTGGAAACGCAAACAGGGCGGACGCCTGTGCCGCCGCCATCCGGCTCTCGCGCGTGGCGAGGCTGTGCGTGCTGCTCCAGGATTCCCCCGGCTTGGGCACCACGGCGTCCACGTACACCAGGTGCGACAGGCGTTGCGGCGTGCGGTCGGCGACCGCAGTCACCAGCATGCCGGCATAACTGTGGCCGACCAGTACCACGTCCTGCAGTTCCTCGGCCTCGATCGCGTTCTGCACGTCGGCAATATGGGTCTGCAGGTCGATGTCGGAGCGCAGCAGGTGGCTGCGTTCGCCGACGCCGGTCAACGTCACGGCGTGGGCGCGATGGCCGGCACGCACCAGCATGGCGGTCACATCACGCCAGCACCAGGCGCCGTGCCAGGCGCCGTGCACCAACAGGAAATCTGCCATCCATCCCTCCATCGAAAATGCCATCCGGAACACCGTGGCCAGGCGGACAGACACGCCCGCACGCCGATTCCCGTAGCGCCATTTTCACCTGGTCCGGCCCGTGTTCTGCTTTACAGTCAAAGCATGAATTCGCCTGCAGCCGCCCGGGTCGAGCACTTCCGGCAAGTGCTGCTGTGGCCATTGCGCCTGATGCCCCTGCGCGACCAGGACGCGGCCCGGCGAATGCCCTGGCAGGTGTTGCAAGACATGGGTGATGCGTCGCCGTGGCGCGAAGTGGTGGATGAATACACCGGCGGCGCCGAGCAGTTCCACGAACGGCATTACAACGAGTTCGTCACCTTTCTTCCCTATGTGCAGCACTTCCTGTATGGCGAAGGGCGGGCCGCGCGGGGCGTGGGCGCACAGGAGTCCGGCTCGCCGATGCGGGTATTTCGCCGCCACGACATCCGCCACGGGCGCATGACCCTGCGTCCCGGCGAGCCGCCGGTGCTGCTCGACATCGTGCATGTCGACCTGTATTTCTTCCTGGACGTGGACCTGGTGCTGCTCAACCTGGAGGTCAGCGCCGACCACCTGTCGCTGGTACAGGCGCAGGAATTGTTGTACCGCTTCGGCCGCGGTTACCCGGCCGGCTGGCAGGCCGACGGCCAGGCCATGCATTGCCTCGCCGACGTCGAGTGGCTCGGGCCACAGGGCCAGACCCTTGCGCGTTCCGACGCGCAACAGCGCGAACTGTTCCTAGCGCATGTCGCCAACCACCGCGCACCGCGTATCGCGGCGCACTGGGCCTACCTGCTGCAGCCACTGGTGAGTGACCACTCGGATGCGCGCGGTCCGCTGCATTACCGGCAGATCGAGTACTACCGCATGCCGCTGATGGCCTACCTGGCGCTGGACAACCCTCGGCTGCTGACGCGCAACGACTTCATCCGGCTGGGTCTGGCCACCGGGGCCGGCGAACCCGGGACCAGTGGCGCCGGCGACCTGCCCTATGCCGAGCAGCACCTGAGCGACTTCGAACAACAGTATTGCTACGACCGGTTC
>JANLQZ010000399.1:0-3961 GCA_031368125.1 Betaproteobacteria bacterium | reverse complement strand
ACCTGTCGCGCACCTTCCTGTGCGGCGACGGTGCACCTGCCCCGGTGCAGCGCCAGCTCTACCAGTTGGCGCAGGAACAGGTGGCCTGGAACGCAGCATTGCTGCGGCCGGGGCTGGCGTATCGGGAACTGGCCGAACGGGCGTGGCCCTGCCCGGACGAATACCGCCCTTACCGTTATGGACTCATCGGCCATGGCCTCGGGCTGGCCGGCGAGTTCCCCAATATTCCCCACTACGAGCCGGGCGAACCGTATCCGCTGGACGGCCAAATCGAGCCGGGCATGGTGATCTGCGTGGAGAGTTATGTCGGCTCACCAGCCGCCGGTCAGGGCGTGAAACTCGAGAACCAGTACCTGGTGCATGACAACCACGTCGAAAACCTGTCCACCTATCCGATGGACGCGCGCCTGGGCGGGACCTGACTCAGTACTGTTCGCTTTACCCATGTCATTGCGGCCCCGGATCGGGTCCGGGGTTTCAGCACCCGCAATCCATGGATGCCGGATCATGTCCGGCACGACAAACTGAACAGCATTGGGACCTGACTACAGGTTGTCGCGCGGTATCTGCATGTCCCAGCTGCGGCTGAACAGCTGTTCTTCTCCGTCCCATGCGTCGAGCCGCGCCTGCACCTGAAACGCCTGCGCGGTGCAGCGGATGCGTGTCAACACCTCGGTGCGTATGCGCCACCCCGGGCGCCCCATGGTCGTGGTCAATGCGAGTTCCTGCGCGGCCGTCGACGGGTCGTCGGCCTGGATCGAAAAATGCAGTTCGCCCCGGGTGTCGTAATCCACATCGGTGTCGGTGGTGCGCCAGGCGCCGCGGTCGCGCGTGCGTACCAGGTCGATCCGCTGCTCGCCGAGATGCTCCTCGATCCGGTCCAGCGAGCGTCCGGTCGCGCGCGGGCGGGTTTCGACCAGCGCCAGCGGGGCGGTGCCTTGCGGCTCGCCGAAAGGCGCCAGGGCCGCGTCGCGCGCATGCGGTGCGCGCAACGGCAAATGCAGCCGGCTCACACCGGTTCGCAAGGTGATGGTGCTGGCCACCGGTGAGGGCCAGGCGATCGGCCAATAGGCGTTGGACAGCGCCAGCCGGATCCGGTGTCCGGCGGGAAACGCATAAGCGATGCCACACAAGTCGACCCGGACCCGGTAACTCCGCCCCGGCTCCAACGGCGTGGGGCACGTATCCCCATCGCGGTGCGACAGGTTGAGCAGCCCGTAACTGGTGCGCAGCGAGCTGCCGTCGGGCGCAACGTCGCACAGACGCACCGCAAGCAGCGCCTGCGGCTGGTCACACGCCAGCTCCAGCTCCACCCACGGTTCGCCCAGTATTTCCTGCGGCGCGTCCAGCGGCGGGCTGTCGAAACACAGGCTGTGGGCGTCGTCGGTGCGCTGGTCGTCCGACAGGTCCGGGCCCAGACCGTAGGAACACTGGTAACCGGCACGCAGGCCGGTGGTCTGCGGACTTCGCAGCCTCAGGTCGCCAGCGGCGCCGGCAACGACGCCCAGGCCGTCGGCATTGAGCGCGAACGCGGTCGGGGTGATTCCGGTCCCCGGCCACGCGGTTTCGGCGACCCAGCGGCCCGGCCAATCGGCCACCAGTTTGGCCGGCCTGACCCAGTCGCCCATCCAGACCCGCAGCATCGGCTCGTCCATGATGCCGGTGTCCACATCCTTGAGCCAGTGGTCCCACCAGCGCAGCGCTTCCTGCAGGAAGCCGATCGCCGGGCCGGGCCGGGCCATGTGCGGCAAGGCATGGGCCCACGGGCCGATCAGCCCTTTTTTGGGCGCGCGCAGGTGTTCCAGCAGCGGCAACAGGTTGCGCGAATAACTGTCCTGCCAGCCGCTGACGGCGTACACGGCGGCCTGGATGCGGCCATAGTCCTCGCACACCGAACCGGGTTTCCAGTAATCGTCGCGACGCTGGTGCGCCAGCCAGTTCGCCAGCGGCAGCGTGGTGTGCTCCAGCCGATCGAGCCACATGGCACGCCAGCGCTCGCCCACCACCTGCGGGTCGGGCGGGCGCGCATTGCCGGACAACAAGGTGCCGCCCCAGCTGGTGTTGCCCTCCAGCATGCAGCCGCCCATGAAATGGCAGTCGCCGTTGTAGCGGTCGTGCGCGAAACCGATCGGCAGGATCGCCTTGAGGGCCGGCGGTCGCAGCGCCGCCACCTGCAGCGCGTTGATGCCGCCCCAGCTGATGCCCCACATGCCGACCCGGCCGTTGCACCAGTTCTGGCGCGCCAGCCAGGCGACCACCTCCACGCCGTCGTGTTTTTCCACCGGCTCGTATTCGTCCAGCATCAGCCCTTCGGAGTCGCCGGTGCCGCGGATGTCGACCCGCACCGCGGCATAACCATGGCCCGCCAGATAAGGCTGCGTCATCGAGTCGCTGTAGGCCGTGCCGTCGCGCCGGCGGTAGGGCAGGTACTCCAGCAGCGCCGGTACCGGGTCGCTGTCGGCGTCCACCGGCAGCCAGATGCGCGCGGCCAGGCGCGTGCCGTCGGGCATCGGAATCCAGGCCGTCATGATCTCGCGCACGGCGCGCGGCAAATCGGTGCGGGTCTTCATCGGGCCGGATCGAGCGAAAACGGGAAGTGGCAACGCACCCGGCGCCCGGGGCCGATGGCCGCCAGCGGCGGTGCCTCGGCGCTGCAACGCGGCTGTGCCACCGGGCAGCGGGTATGGAAACGGCAGCCCGCAGGCGGGTTGACCACGCTCGGCATCTCGCCCTGCAACACGATGCGCCGCGCACGCTTTGTCGGGTCGATGGCCGGGTTGGTGGACAACAACGCGGCCGAGTACGGATGGGCCGGCCGCTCGAACAACACGCGCGTCGGGGCCTCCTCCACGATCTGCCCCAGATACATGACCGCCGTGCGGCCGGTCACGCGGCGGATCACATTGAGGTTGTGGCTCACCAGCAGGTAGGTCAGGCCGAACTCCTGCTGCAGGTCCAGCAGCAGGTTGAGCAGTTCGCCTTGCACCGACACGTCCAGGCCGGCGGTCGGTTCGTCGGCAATGATGATCTGCGGCTGCATCACCAGCGCGCGTGCCACCCCGACGCGGCGCGCCTGGCCGCCCGAGATCTGGTGCGGAAACTTGGCCAGCACGTCGGCGGGCAGACCGAGCCGCTGCAGGATCGCCTGCAGCCGTGCGCCGGCTTCGTCGCGCGGCAGGCCATGGATCGCGATCGGTTCATGCAAGGCGCGACCGATGGTCATGCGTGGCGAGAGCGACGCGACCGCGTCCTGCAGCAACATCTGGATGCGGCGGCGAAACGCGAGCGGCCGAGCGGCCAGCTGGCTGGCCACGGACGCGCCGCCGATGCGGACCTGGCCGCTGGTCGGTGGTGTCAGGCCCACAAGAACGCGGCACAAGGTAGTCTTGCCGGAACCCGATTCACCCACCAGGCCGACGATGTCGCCCAGTGCGATACCGAGTGTGACGTCGTCGAGCGCCCGCACGCGGTCGCCAAAAACCACGCTGACGCCATCGAGCTCGATGAGATCGCCCCGACCTCGGTCGCCCAGGCCCGGCGCGGCCTGCGTGCCGTGGGACGTCCCGGCGGCGCCCACGGTTGCTTCGCTCTGCGAGCTGCGGTGCCGAGCATCTTCGGGCGGCCGTGCGGTACTCATTCCAGTTCCCCGTAACGCAGACATGCCACACGCCGCCGGCCGCCCGCGTCCTGCATCGGTGGCACGCTGGCGCGGCAGCGCGCGTCGGCATGTGCGCAACGCGGCGCGAAAACGCAGGCCACGTGCGGCGCCACCGGGTCCTGCACCTCACCCGGAATCGACACCAGCCGTCCGCCCTGTGTATTGGCGTCGATCTCGCACTCCAGCAGGGCACGCGTATAGGGATGGTGCGGGTTGGCCAGCACTTCGGCGACCGGCCCGGTCTCGACCACTGTGCCACCGTACATCACACACAGGTCGTCGCACAGTTGCGCCACCAGGCCC